>CAMOXP010000075.1 GCA_946629205.1 uncultured Bacillota bacterium | reverse complement strand
CGAGGTCACAGCCTTCTACCAGCTTCACGACCTGATCCTTCTTGGACGCGTCGCAGAAGTACCCTTCTGCCTTATTCAACTCGCCCGCCAGTTCCTTCGCGGCGGCCTCATCATAGTCTGCGCAGATGACCTTATCTACATTTGGCTCCAGGTCCAGTCTCTTTGCAACGGTCGTTCCCTGTGCGCCTGTTCCTAATACTAATATTTTCTTACCCATAAAATCATATCTCCTTGTGTCTTCAAAACATTGGTTTCTTTTTCTACAAAAATTATCTCCTACTCTCCGCGCAAAGGCTATAGCCGTTTTTTATCAGTATTCGATATTTTTAACTAAAATTTGACTATATGGGTCGTATGTGTTACATTGAATCCACCAAAACGAGAGGACTACGGCGTCTATGATACTAAAAGAATACAAACTGAACTACAAGGGCGATCTTCCCTTTCAGGCGGTGCTTTCCAAGGTCTCAAACCTGATTCCGCACCGGCACGACAAAGAACTTGAACTTGTGTACTGTCTGGAGGGCACGGTCCATCTGGAAGCCGCGGAACAGAAAGAAACGCTGCACGCCGGTCAGCTTCATTCCATTGACTATGGGGATATACATTGCCTCTGGTCCGACGACGACAACACAACACTCATATTCCATCTGGACCTGACACGTATGCCGAACTGGGAATATCTAAACAATATTTTCTTCGCGTGCGAGGACAACCACCTCTACCCTTACCAAAAAGAAGCCATGGCGAGCGTCAAGGATATCGTATTATCCCTTTCTCACGAGTACTTTACAGGGAATCTGGACGACGCCGAACGCTTCTCCAAGCCGCTGAAGGAGTTGGTCGATCTGCTGCTCAAATACTTCAACTGGTTCAACTATGAAAACCACGATGAACACATGAATGTCGACTTGTTCGAGCGTTTCTACCGTGTGCTCAGTTATTGCATTGACAATTATCAGAAGAAAATCACCGTATCCCAGCTTGCTGCGCAGGAAAACATCAACCGGAACTATTTCTCACAGTTCATCGGCAAAAGCATCTTCTCCAGCTTCAGCAATATGGTGAATTATATCCGATGCTGGCACGCTGAAGAACTGCTCCTGACAACAGATATGCCGAACGCAGAGATTTCCTACTCCTGCGGATTCAGCGACCCGAAATACTTCTACGCAGCCTTTAAGGACCTATGGGGATGCACGCCTTCCGAGCACCGCCAGCAATACGAAGAATACTATCAGGAATGCCTGCGGGACCCGGTCAACAGAAAAAACGAAACGACATTGGATGACCGAACGGCTGCATTGATCCTGAAGGGCTTTATCGTTCAGTGGCATCTTGACAAGACCTTTGCATCTGTACAATAATAATCCGAGTTATATTACTAGATTAGGAGAGCATCATGAAAATTTATGAAAAGTGGAATTCGATTAGTCTGATCATCCGGATCGTATGCGGTATGATCATCGGTGTGATTCTGGGGCTTCTGATTCCCCATGCGACCGGGATCGCCATACTCGGGGATCTGTTTGTCGGCGCGCTGAAAGCGATTGCGCCGATTCTGGTGCTGGTGCTTGTAGCCTCTTCTCTTGCGAACGCCAGAGGCGGGCATGCCCACAAGTTCCGCACCGTTATCCTCCTGTACCTGCTTAGTACCATGGCGGCATCTGCACTGGCAGTCATCGTGAACTTCCTGTTCCCGACATCCGTTCCGGTGGAAGGCGTCACTGCTTCTGATGAGTTCGTAGCACCAAGCGGCATGTCTGAGGTCATCACCAATCTGCTGAAGAACATCGTTGCAAACCCCGTGGATGCGGTCCTCAACGCCAACTACATCGGCATCCTGTTCTGGGCTGTCATTCTCGGTCTGGCGCTCAAACATTCCTCAGACGGAACGAAGCGATTCCTCGACGATCTGGCAGATGCTATTTCGAAGATCGTACGCTGGATCATCAGTTTCGCGCCGTTCGGGATCCTTGGTCTGGTGTTCAACTCCGTTTCCACCAGCGGTATTGATATTTTCGTCACTTACGGGCATCTTGTCGCTGTGCTTGTGTGCACCATGCTGCTTGTTGCCTTTGCATTAAATCCGCTTATTATCGGACTGTTCCTGCGGCACAACCCGTATCCGCTGATCTGGAAATGCATCCGTACCAGCGGCGTCACTGCCTTCTTCACGAGAAGCTCGGCGGCGAATATTCCTGTCAACATGGAACTGTGCGAGGAACTGGGGCT
Source organism: uncultured Bacillota bacterium (assembly GCA_946629205.1). Lineage (GTDB taxonomy): Bacteria > Bacillota > Clostridia > Peptostreptococcales > Anaerovoracaceae > Lentihominibacter. The sequence continues at coordinate 4,490 of CAMOXP010000075.1, read as the reverse complement.
CGATGAAGATATGTACTCCGTTTCGATTCCTCTCGGCGCCACGATCAATATGAGCGGCGCGGCGGTCACCATCACAACGTTTTCACTGTCGGCGGCCTATACGATGGATATTCCCGTATCGATCGGCATGGCCATCGTGCTCAGTTTCGTGGGAGCATTCTCGGCATGCGGCGCTTCCGGCGTTGCAGGGGGATCCCTCCTTCTGATTCCGCTCGGCTGCTCGCTGTTCGGCGTAGCACCGGATGTTGCCATGGCCTTTGTCGGAGTCGGATTCATCATCGGCGTGATCCAGGATTCCATGGAAACGGCGCTGAACTCCTCCGGTGATGCGATCTTCACCGCGACCGCCGAATTCAGAGAATGGAAAAAAGAGGGGCGTGCGCTCCCTCTTTGATAATGATCTTTGTCTTTGATTCTTTATCACGACCGGGAAAATCATTTGGTTTTCCCGGTTTCTTGTTTAATTTCCTGTTTGACCTCTTTCATTGCTTTTTTTGCTTCTTTTGATTCTTTGAATTCCTTCTGCACTTGCTCCCACTTTACTTCAAATTTATGCGCCAGCTCGCCCCTGTGGGTGAGTCTGTAATGACCGAGTTTTCTATGGGCCGACCGCACCTTGCCAATGCCGCGGTTATAGAATTTGTATCCCAGGACGCCCGTCCAATGTTCCTTGGCTTTACCGCTCCTGGTCTCTTCCCTCTCGGTGCCGGAAGTCTCGAATCTGGCTCCGCTGATCACTGCGTTGATAAAGTCATTGTTGCATCTGATTTCAGCATCGATTTCGGTACAGGCCATGCCCAGATACTCCGCCCTGTGCGCATCGGTCCCTGCAACGCCCGGCAGATCATACTTCGCTGCCAGTTCACCCGCCAGCTGATTGGATACGGGAGACTCACAGGTGTTGAAGGTCTCAATAAAATCCAGTTCATCGATCAGATCGTAGTTCATGATCGTAAATCCCATCGCTGAAGATGAAGCCGCCCCGAAAGGATGCGCCAGTCCCAGTACGCCGCCGCAGGAATGAACAAGGTGGATGAGTTTGCGCAGGCGCATTCCCCGGATGTGCAGCAGCCTGATATACATATCATCCGGCATAACGATCAGGACATGCCCGGCATCCTTCGTGTCATATTCTATTCCCCGGATCACCGTAAAGTTTTCAAACTCTTCCTGCAGTTCCGGCATTGCACGAAGCCTGTCAAAGGCTTTGCATCCCTTATAGGAATTGTGGTCGCTGATCATAAACCCGTCATAACCCAGTTTCCTATACTCACTGATGTATTTCAGTATGGATACTTTTGAATCCAGGGACCCCTCTCTTGTGTGACAATGCAAATCGAATTTCATTTCACGTATACCTTTCTATATGAATGACTGATCGAAATTGATGACGATTTCATACTGTCTGCCTTCTCTTTTGACAGCGTCCTCCAGCTGCTTGCGGATTTCTTCTCTTGATGCTTTCATCCCCGGTGTGAGCACCAGATCAAATATGATGTTCGTATGGGTCGTTCCCGGCACAACACGCAGATCATGATAACTCTCAACGCTGTCGATATCCATGATGGTCTTCGCGATCACTTCCTGCATTCTGATCCTTACGGGATCGTCAAGCACGATCGGATCCATATGACATGCCGCGTTGATGTTCATTTTCTCGTCTAATTCCCGCTCGATCCGATCGATCACGTCGTGTATCTCCAGAATATCACCGCGGGAATCCACTTCCGCATGAAAAGACGCGAAGGTCCTTCCCGGTCCGTAGTTGTAGATGACCAGATCATGAACGCCGATGACTTCCGGATGGGACATAATGATACTATGCATCTCGTCAACGACTTCCCTGTCCGGCGGCTCTCCAAGCAGCGGATCGATGGTCTCGCGAATCAGGCTGATTCCGGAATACAGTATGAACAGGGAAACGATGCATCCCATATACCCGTCCAGATCATACCCTGTGAAATGATGCACCAGCATGCCGATCACAATGATGATACTGGTGATCACATCGTTCCGATTGTCCGTTCCCGCCGCAATGACCGGCAGGGAATTGATATGTCTTCCTGTCGCAATGGTAAACAGCGCCTGAGACCCCTTGAGCAGGATCGCAAAAACCATAAACCCCACCATCAGCCACGAAAAATCCGTTGGCTGAGGGTGGATGCATTTGTCCACAGAGTTCTTCAGAAGTTCGAATCCGACGATCAAAACGATCGCTGAGACCACAAGACTGCAGAGGTATTCCACCCTGGCGTGCCCATAGGGATGATCTTTGTCGGCAGGCTTTCTGGCGATCCGCGCGCCAATCAGCGTGATCAGCGCAGCGACAGAATCCGCCATATCGTGAGCACCGTCAGCAACCACAGCAATCGAATGGATCCCCAGACCCAGAATGATCTTCACAACACAAAGAACACTGTTCACAACAATGCCCAGCGTTCCCGTCAGTTTCGTATACCGGCCCCTTACCTCCGGATCCTTGTAATTCTCATAGTCCTTAACGAACTTCCTCCACAAAAACTCTTTCATACGCATTCATTATACTCCATCCCCGCCCAAGATGCATTCACAAAAGTCACATCCACCCTATAAAAAGACCGATAGGCAGTGAACGAGGCGGCTTCCGCAAGAGCTGTTACGATCACAGGCGAAATGAACAAAGAAAACAGTAAAAACCCGGAGACTGTCTGAGCCGTCAGGCGAGTTTCTCCGGGTTTTCTGTTTTCTGTGAATGAGCCGTGGTGATCGTCAGCGATGAGGACCTAGCCTCGATTACTTCCTATCGGCCTTTATTGCTTTTGGATGCTACTTGCTCAAGTACTCATCCATAGACGCCGCGGCAACTTTGCCCGCGCCCATAGCCTTGATAACCGTCGCTGCGCCAGTTACAGCGTCTCCGCCGGCGAAGATACCGTCACGGTTTGTAGCAGCTGCGTCATCCGTTCCGATGCCGCCTCTCTTGTTGGCTTCCAGCTGATCCGTAGTATCGAGGATCAGTGTGTTCAGCTTGGTTCCGATGGACATGATGACCATGTCGACAGGAACTTCGAAGTTGGAGCCTTCGATCGGAATCGGTCTTCTTCTGCCGGAAGCATCCGGTTCTCCCAGTTCCATCTGAACGCATTCGATAGCCTTTACATTGCCGTCCTCGTCTCCAAGAATCTGAACAGGATTGTTCAGCAGTTTGAAGATACATCCTTCCTCGATCGCGTGGTGAACTTCTTCTGCTCTTGCAGGCAGTTCTTCCATGCTTCTTCTGTAGATGACATATACTTCGCTGGCTCCCATTCTCTTCGCGCATCTGGCAGCGTCCATCGCAACGTTTCCGCCGCCGACAACTGCGATTCTGTCACCGTGCATGATCGGAGTATCATATTCAGGCAGATACGCCTTCATCAGGTTGATTCTTGTCAGATACTCGTTCGCTGAGCAAACGCCGATCAGGTTCTCACCAGGGATGTTCATGAAGGAAGGCAGTCCTGCACCGGTTCCGATGAATACGGACTCGAATCCTTCTTCTTTCATGAGTTCATCGACTGTGATCGCTCTGCCGACAACAGCGTCTGTGACGAACTTAACGCCTTTGGCTTCCAGTTTGGATACTTCTGCAGCTACGATTTCCTTCGGAAGTCTGAACTGCGGGATTCCGTAAACCAGTACGCCGCCGGTCTTATGCAGTGCTTCGAATACTGTAACTTCATAGCCTTTGTTGACCAGATCTCCGGCACAGGCCAGTCCTGCCGGACCTGCTCCGATGATTGCAACCTTGTGGCCGTTGGACTCTACAGGAGGAATCTCCTCATCACCGTAGTGTGCCGCATGCCAGTCAGCAGCAAATCTTTCAAGTCTTCCGATGGCAACAGGCTCACCCTTCGCGCAGCGTGTGCAGACACCCTGGCACTGGTTCTCCTGCGGGCAGACTCTTCCGCAGATAGCAGGAAGTGAACTGTCTTCGGAAATGATCTGATAGGCTTCTTCGAACTCGCCGATTGCGATCTGTGCGATGAAGTCAGGAATCTTGATGTTTACAGGGCATCCTGAAACGCAAGGCTTTTTGCGGCACTTGAGGCATCTCATAGCCTCTCTGATCGCCATTTCTTCAGTGTAGCCTTCTGCGACCTCCAGGAAGTTTTTGTTTCTAACGTCTGGTGCCTGTTCAGGCATCGGGTTCTGTTCTTTTACGAGATTAATCATGGTAACGAACACCTCCTGTCAATCTGCATACATGTGCTCTGTCCTCAGCTTCCTGATCCTTGTAGTAGTTGGATCTCTTGATGAGGTCGTCCCAGTCTACCAGTGATCCGTCAAATTCAGGACCGTCAACACATACGAACTTGTCTTCTCCGCCGATCTTGCATCTGCAGCCACCGCACATTCCTGTGCCGTCGATCATATATGCTGTCAGAGATGCAATTGAGTGGATGCCGTAGTCAGCTGCCATCTTGCAGGTGAACTTCATCATCATCGGAGGTCCTACTGCAACGATTTCA
>CAMOXP010000074.1 GCA_946629205.1 uncultured Bacillota bacterium | reverse complement strand
GAAACCAGCGGATAAAAGTATCTGCAGAATAAAAGAAGGAGGTCCTCGCGTAAGGAACCTCCTCCTGACAATCAGCCCTAATAATCGTTTACGCCTCGTTGACCAGTTTGCCTGTCATGTGTTCCGGTGTGATCTCAAAGCACATGACGTTCTTGCCGACTTTGGCGATTTCATCGTCTGCGTAATTCGGATCATCTGTGAACTTGGCGCTGATGCCGATGCAGATTTCCCTGACCTTCTCCGGTTCTTCTTCATAGGTGAAGAATCTGATCCTCCCGAAGGTGATGACGCTCTTGATGTTCAGCGCCCAGTCGTCCCCTTCTGTGTATCCTTCGTCCATGCAGCAAAACGATACCTTGTCGCAGGCCTTGACCGCGTCTAACTTATGTCCTGACTTCGCGCCGTGGAAATAGATCTTTCCATCCGCTTCATTGTACCAGTGACTGACCGGCAGACCGTAAGGATAGCCGTCGTCTCCTATGACGCTGAGTATGCCGCGCTTCGCTTCTTTCAGCACCTTAACGCACTCTTCATCTGTGATCTGCTGCTTGAATCTTCTCATCTTCCTAAACATGTTCTATTCCCTCCTGTTCTGTACTGATCTGATTATAACCCAGGTATATAGGATAATGCCACACCTATCACGACCATCGGCAGCATATTCGCGACACGGATCTCTTTGTTCCAGATCAGATTGATCCCCAGGCACAGGATCATAATGGATCCTGTCGTAGTCAGGGATGCCAGCGCCGCGTCCGTGAGAAAGGCCTTCGCCTGGCAGGCGAGCAAGGTCAGACTCCCCTGCAGGACGCCCACCGGCAGAGAAGCGAAGAGGCAGCCTTTGCCGTACGGCACGGTCAGCACCATGATGATCACAAAATCGAACAGCGCTTTTGCGATGAGCATGGAGTGGTCGCCGTAAAGGCCCTCTGTAATCGGTCCCATCACAGCCATGGCGCCGACGCCGACGACCATAGATGCTTTCACGAAGCCGTCCGCGAAGTTTCCGCTCTCTCCGCCTGCGAATTGCTTTTGCATACGGCCTCCCAGGTTCGCGATTTGCTTCTCTATTCCAAGCAGTTCCCCGATCACCGTGCCTGCCACCAGACTGATGAGGAGCGGAATGGAGCCGTTCACAGAAACCGCTCCGCCGGATACGGTCAGCATTCCCTGCATGATCCCGGTGATGCCGATGACGAACACGGAGATCCCGCAGACCGTCATCATCATGTTCTTCATTTGCTCAGAGAACAGTCTCCCGAAGGCCAGCGCCGTAGCGCCGCCGGCGATGATCCCTGACATATCGATCAATGTTCCTACTCCAGGCATGACTCTCCTCCTGCTTTAATCTGCGATTCTTTTCCTGCGAAGCTCGGGTCGTCCAGGCCCTTCCATCCGAAGCGGATGATCGAGAAAACGATGGACGCCAGAATGACCAGTTCGTTCAGCACGCCGCCGTAGGCTCCCTCGATCATGTCGTAAGTCATCCACGCCGGTGATACACCGAACAGTTCCGCGATGCGGAGCTTCTTCGCGCTGTCTGTCCAGTATCCGAAGGTTCCCACCGTCATCGCAATGAACGGGAGCAGATCCAGCAAGCTGTTCCATGTGATGATCATATAGATCAGACTCGGCACGCACAGCAGCGGCGCCATCGCCGGATGCCGGAGCCACTTCCACTCTTCCTTCTTGCAGAGAAGCAGGTTCCGCACGATCTGCATACCCATATTGAAGAGTCCGCCTGTTGCGCCCAGCAGATAAAACTGGATGCCGTAGAATACGTTGGCAACCGACTGGATGAGATACAGTCCTTTATTCGATTTTACCTGGAAGGATGCGATGAAGCACAGTGTGGACAGTACTCCGAATCCGTTGGCGATGATGTGGATCATGATTCTGCTCCTTATTTGTTGTTGATTCATCTTTCAATTATGATTATACTGATGATGAACCATTTGAAAAGCGCATGATATTAATGATAAACATTACAGTTTGTAATGTATGGTTGTAATGTTTAATGCAAAAGCAGGGAGGTTCTTATGAACAACTCACAGATTCGATATGAAATATTCCTGAAGGTTGCAGAACTTGGTAATATCACGCTGGCCGCGGATGCACTGAGCTACACCCAGTCCGGCGTCAGCCACGCCATCGCCGCCATGGAGCGGGAGGCAGGCTGCACCCTGTTCCACCGGAGCAAAGCAGGCGTGACGCTGACGGAGAACGGCAAAAAGCTCCTGCCTCTTGTGCAGGATCTGGTCAACAAACAGCATTCGTTGGATCAGGCTATGGACGCGCTGTCGAACCGCGTCGCCGGGACGCTTCGCGTCGGCAGCTTCACCAGTTTCACCGCGTTGTGGATGGCGAAACTGATCCAAGGGTTCACGCAGAATTTTCCGGATGTAAAGATTGAACTCACCAACGGGACATACCGCGATATCGAAAACGGCATCTCGGACGGCCGGCTCGATTGCGGCTTTCTGAGCTCCGTCGAAAACGATCCTCTGGATTTCACACCGCTGTTTGATGACCCGATGCTGGTGATCATGGCGCCGGACCATGCGTTGGCGAAAAGAAAGTCCCTGCCTTTGCAGGATTTGAAGAGATATCCTTTGATCTCACAGTTCCAGGGTTCCGACCACGATGTGCAGCAGATCTTCAGGCGCGCGAAAATGCGCCCAAAAACAAAGTACATATTGGATGATGACATTTCGGTGATGGGTATGGTCTCACAGGATGAGGGCATTGCCCTGATGCCGGAAATGATGCTGACGACTGCAGCTTTCGATCTTGCCGCGATTCCCCTTAAACCGCAGCAGCACCGCACGATCGGTCTGGCCACACCCCCGATCAAGGAAACGACATTGCTGGTCAGGACGTTCGTCGCATTCTGTAAAACCTTTGACTTTGGGTATTGATCACTATGAATGTTATGCACCGAACCGGTTGACGATCATCGCCACCTGTTCATTTTCCATCCGGTGCGCCCGGTAGGAGTAGAATATATCCGCATTGCACATGGTGCAGACGTTGGATACCGCAATGCGTTCCTCACTCATGCCCGTTTCCAGAAGCGTCATATGATTGGCTGCTCTCAGATCCAGATGGTATTTCCCGCCGGGATATCTGCGGAGGATAGCGTCCGCGGCGGCGCTTCCCCACTGCTCCGAAAACTGTTCGTACACTTCATCACCCATTTCGTAGCAATCTGTGCAAATGCCTGGTCCGATGGCAGCGTACAGGTCGCGCGGATCGCTCCCAAACTGCACAGCCATGCGTTCGATCGCTTTTGCGGGGATCTTTCCCAGCGTACTTCTCCAACCTGCGTGCACAAGGCCGATTGCCCCGCGCTTGGGATCTGCGAGATAGATCGGCGGACAGTCTCCGCCGAAGGCCGTCAGAAGCACATCCGGAAGATCCGTAACCAGACCATCGATGCATCTTCTGTGTAAAGGTTTCTCTGAGCGCAGAATAGGACCGAGGTCCTGCTCTGTGACCACATAAACATGATTCGTATGCTTCTGGTCCGTGACGGACTCGTGTTCGATGGACGATCCCAGCTGCCTGGCAAGGGCGTCTCTGTTTTTGAACACCACTGGCGCTGCTTCAGCTTCTTCTTCGTGTTTCATCACAACGACCCGAAGACCTGTTTCTCCCTCACCGCTCTGATTGTCAAAGGATCTGAATCTGGTGGAATACAGATTGGGAACGCCCAGCGCGTCCAGCATTGCAACTGACAGATAGGGAATCTGCTCCGTGTGGACGTTGAATATTTTCTTTTGATCTGAATACTGTATCTTCATTTCCGCCCTCTTTTCCCTTGCTTTTATCATACCATTTCTTCGTCTGGTTGGGAATGTGGACGGCAATTTATGGGTCGTTGTTTTGCCCCTTTGTCCGTATTATAATAATGTCAAACAATTCCGTAATCATTACAGGAGGATCGTTATGAACAAATACGCATTTCTCGAAAACGTGCCGGACCTGTCCGCGGACAGTTATTCTGACAGTTTTTTCGACGGTGAATGGCTGAGTCTCGTTGCGGGTCTGAACGGCGTAGATCAGGTCTTAAAATATGCGAAGGAGCTGATCGCGGACGGTTACAGTCTGATCAATCTCTGCGGAGATTTCAATGAGGAACACATCGCGGAGCTGATGAAGGACGCTCCGGAGGGCACGGAGATCCACTTTGCCGCATATCTTCCGGAAGAGCAGCGTAAGCTGGAAGCTCTGGATCAGTACATCGAATACGGGCAGATCATATTCGGCGGCGTGGAGGAACCGTTTCACCTGGAGCTGCAGGCGCCGGAGATGAATACGCATACGGTCTTTATCAAGGATCTGGATCAGGCGGTTCAGGAAGCGGAGCGCTTCGCAAAATCCGGAGTGGACGGAATCGAACTCTGCAGCGGTTTCGATCTGGACATGACCAAATCCATCATCGCCGCAGTAGAAGTGATCAATCCGAGGATTCCGGTTGGGAGCAACGGCATCACGCTGTAGTGCAACATGACAAAGGAGAGTTATGAGATGAGACTGCAGAATAAGGTGGCTCTCATCACCGGAGCCACAAAGGGAATCGGAGCAGAAGCGGCTCGGCTGTTCGCACGGGAAGGTGCCCGCGTCGTGATCTGCGGCAGAGATGAAGCCTCCGGGCATAAAGTTGCAGACGAAATCAATGAGAAGAGCGGCGAGTTGTGCGCCTGGTTCTGTCATTTGGATGTGACCAGTTATGAAAGCTGGAAGCGGGCCATTGACTTTGCGATACAGACTTGCGGCAAGCTCAATATTCTGATCAACAATGCTGGGATCAGCTTCGCGGAGCTGATTGAGGACACACCTTTAGAACACTATGATCAAACTATCGCCACGAATCAGACTGGTGTGTTCTACGGAATTCAGCTCGGTATCCGGGCAATGAAGGAGAACGGTGAATCCTGTGCCATCGTATCCACATCCTCCGTGGACGGGGTCACCGGAGATCCGTTGTTTACACCCTACTGCGCATCAAAGGCCGCCGTTGTTGCCATGACGAAATGCGCCGCCATCGAATGCGGACAGAAGGGTTACAACATACGTGTCAACGCGGTTGCTCCCGGCTATATCGAAAGTCCTATGTACGCACTGGACGCGGCGCAGCGCGGCATGACTTACGAAGAGTACACCCGCGATATGACAGCCCTGCATCCCATCGGCCGGATCGGAACAGCAGAAGATGTCGCCAAAGCGTACCTGTATCTGGTCAGCGATGAGGCCGGATTCGTCACCGGAACCACGCTCATGGTTGACGGCGGTTACACCGCCTGGTAGGAGGCTCCTATGGTAAATCACTCTATAATCACTTCCGGCACAAAGCATGATCTTTTGCGCATGTGAAATCAGCATCGGATAGATAATGTGTTCTTGAGTTTAATCTCTGGCATTTGCTGACCTCCTGATTCTTGGTTCTAAAAAATATGTTGAGGTGACCCACGAAACTTGAGTTGTCTTCCGCTTGGAACAGCTGATCATCGGACACCCGCTTCTTTTCGCAGACTTGCCTGTCTGAGAGAAACCAACTTTGAGAAGATATCTCTGACTCGCGTCTGAGATATGAAGCAAAATCTAGATGCTCTCAGACAAATGCAATGATAAACTTGCTCCAGAGCACTCATTTGTCTGAGAAACAGCGTTTATTCTTATGGTTCTCTGACAGGACGGGACTCTGTGTCTGAGAGAAACGGATTCTAGAAGGATCTCTCTGACGTACGTCAGAGAAATGCAGCGTAATCCAGAATCTCTCGGACCCAGGCTCTGAAATCCTTGGAGTATCCGCCACCCCGACATTCTTTACAGAGCCCTTTCTCACAACGCACCAGCCCTTGGGAGACCTAACCCGACGAGGCACGAGTCGTTGGTAGATCCCCTGTCAGAACCGCAGCGCTTCAGCGCGTGGCGGTTCACGGCTCGGGTTCGAACCCCTATGATTTTGTTATCTCATTTTCCCAATGAATCTTTTGATTTCGGCGATGTCCTTTGTAAGCGTGTCGTAGACGATTTCCAGATCCACATGACCGTAATCATGGACGATCCGATTGCGCAGTCCGTAGATGTCCGTCCATGGGATGTCGGCATTCTGTTCACGAAACTCATCCGTCAGGTCTTTTGCGTTTTCTGAGATTTGTACGAGCCTCAGCATCATGGAATCCTGCAAGACCGGATCCTCTTCCAGTTGTTCCTTTGAGACTCCTTTCATATGTTCGAGAATGAAGTCGACGTTCTCTTCCATCTTTTCAAGATAGTATTCGTTATTCTTGTACATAAATCCTAATCCCTTCTTTTAATACTTCATTTAGCAATTCAGTGTTGCCGTTCAGTTGCTCAGCATTGATAAGATCCACATTCTTTTTCAGTGTTTCACGCAGACGTTCTGCAAGACCATAAAATTTGATTCCGGAAGCATCAGTAGAAATGAGCAGATCCACATCGCTTTGTTCCGTTGCAACCCCTTTCGCATACGATCCAAACAGATAACAGAAATGAACAGGGTATTCATCGAACACCTGGCTGCACTTTGAAACAATATCATCGTATTTGAGGATACCGTGCGTTTCATCTACAAAAGCAAGCTGCTCAAGTTTTTCGACGATGTATCGATATTTGATGCTTCCCTGTTTCTCCGGATCATTCTCATAATTCACATATGTCCGCAGAGGAATACCAACTAATGCGGAAACGTCTGCCTGTGTCAGTCCGGCAGATTTTCTTAGTTCCTTGATTGATTGTTCCATTACTAATCACCTCAAAGACATTATAACTGATTGCATATTT
>CAMOXP010000073.1 GCA_946629205.1 uncultured Bacillota bacterium | reverse complement strand
CCGTGGGCTTCCCCGTTGAAGTAATTGCCCCATCTGCCGATGCACTGGCCAAGGGCGATGGCAGGAACAAGGAGGTCCAGCAGATTCAGAGGCCGTACCTTCCAGATCAGGCACAGGATGCAAGCTGTGCCCAGACCGGCGATCAGTCCGCCGTGGATGGCCAGTCCGCCTCCGCGGAAGTTCAGGATCTTGACGATGTCCCCGGCGTAGCTGCTCCAGCTGAACAGCACATAGTAGGCTCTGGCGCCGATGATCCCGATGGGAACACTGATGAGGACCATGTTCAGGAGTGTATCCTGACTGATTCCGTGTTTCGGCGCGCGAAAATAGGTGATCAGCGTTGCGATAACAATGCCGCCTGTGACGAAGATGGCGTACCACATGATTTCAAGACCGAATATTTCAAACGCGACAGGGTATGGCGTGGGCATGTCCCGAGTCTCCTTTCTGCTCCACTTGATTCTGCAAGTCCCATTATACTGACGAGATGCCCCGCAGGCAAGCAGTATCGGCGAGCCGGGACACTCAAACTCGGCGGGCCGGGGGCCTTCAAAAAACGGACTGTCGTAGTTTTTCTGTCAAGACAGCATAATAACTACGATTTCTTGCCTTTGCATAAGGATGCTGAGGCTCTCAGAGAGAGTAGATAGTAGTTTTAAGATCGAATAGATGCAAAAACTACGACTTCTATTCCGGCTAACCCATCCATGAGCCTCTGTGAGCAAGTGGTTGAGGAAAAAATCGTAGTTATTTTGTCTTTTTAAAGGCAGAACTTGTACATTCCGAAATTTTGTGTCTGGGGATGTGTCTGGAGATGCGCTTGGGCGAACGGGCCGGAGGGGCGTGGTGGAGGGAGTGGCATATCATAGGTAGAAAAGTGGAGGGAAGTGGTTGACAAGGGTAGCTCTGTGGTCTAAAATGGAGACACTAGGAGAGTTTTAGGGGCGGAGTGTCGCTTCTGAAGCAATTTGTGAATTCTAAGTGGCGGCTAAGAGGCGCGAAGCAGCATGTTCGTAGGAAAGTATCAAAACTCAATAGACTCGAAGTCGAGGCTGATCATTCCTGCCAAATTCCGTGAGGAACTGGGAGGACGCTGCGTTATTGCCCAGTCGCTGGATAAGTGCCTCACGATCAGTACTGAAGCGGAGTGGGAAAACTTCCTGCAGGAGCTGAAGGCTCTGCCGAGGAGCAACGCTGAGGCCAGAATGATCAGAAGATATTTCAACCAGTCCGCTGCGAAGTGCGACGTGGACAAGCAGGGAAGAGTGACGATCCCGCAGGAACTGAAGGATTATGCGGGGATCACGAAGGACCTGGTGACCATAGGCAACATTGACAACATCGAAGTGTGGAGCAAGGAAAACTTTGAGAAGGAGGCCTTTGCACAGGCCGGCGAGAATGTGACGGCATCTGAGATCAACGCCAGTGAAATTGCCGCGGCGTTGGAGAAGTACGGCTTCTAACTGAAAGATCACGGCTGAAAGGTCACGGCTGAAAGAACACTACTGAAAGATCACGACTGAAAGATGACGATGGAATTTTCCCATGTGCCTGTCTTGTACGAGGAGTGCATGGAACATCTGAATATCAAACCCGATGGGGTCTACGTGGACGGTACGCTGGGCGGCGGAGGTCACGCTTTCGGGATCGGGGAGAGGCTTTCAGAGAAGGGACTTCTCATAGGAATCGACAGAGACCGCGATGCGCTGGACGCGGCAGGCGAAAGACTCGCTCCGCTGCAGTGCAGGAAGATCCTGGTGCAGAGCACCTACGCGGAGATCAGGGACGTGCTCGAAGAGCAAAACATCCCGGGCATCGACGGAGCGCTGCTGGATATCGGAGTTTCATCCTTCCAGCTGGACAACAGTGAGCGGGGATTCTCGTATATGCAGGACGCGCCGCTGGACATGCGGATGAACCGGAACGATTCGTTCACAGCAGGCGATGTGGTGAACGGGTATACGAAGCAGCAGCTCACAGAGATCATAAAAAACTACGGCGAAGAACGATGGGCGAGCCGGATCGCGGACTTCATCGTCAAAGCCAGAAAAGATAAAAAAATCGAAACGACATGGCAGCTGGTGGACATCATCAAGGCAGCCATACCGGCGTCGGCCAGAAGGGAAGGACCCCATCCGGCCAAGAGGACGTTCCAGGCGATCCGGATCGAGGTAAACGGAGAACTGGATCAGCTGGAGAAAGCGGTGGATGAGTTCTGCGACATGCTCAACCCCGGCGGAAGACTTTGCATCATAACGTTCCATTCATTGGAGGACAGGATCGTCAAGCAGGCCTTCCAGAGGAGACTGAATCCGTGTACTTGTCCCCCGGAATTTCCGGTCTGTGTGTGCGGCAAGGTGGCAGATGTCGTGAAGGTGACGGGTAAGCCGATCACCGCGGACGAAGAAGAATTAGAGGCAAACCCCAGAGCGCGCAGCGCGAAGCTCCGGGTCATTGAGAAGAAATAAACTGATGAGGAAGTCATGATTGCAGCAGAGAAGTGGTACGAATACCAAAGACAATATCAGAAATATGGACTTGCACTTCAGCCGGAAGAAGAGGAGATAGCCCGGCGGGCGGAGCGGAAGAAGGAAAGAGAAGCGGCCCGTACGAGGGGATTGACCCTCAAGCTTCAGAGCGACCACCGGGTGATGTTTTCGATTGTCATCGCGGCTGCGATCGTGTTCATGATCATCGTCGTCATGGTGTCTTACGCCGCCAAGATCACTTACGACATCAACACCATCAAGGCTGAGAACAATGTGCTCGCCGGCGAAATCGAAGATCTCGATGTGAAAGTGATGAGCGCCAATACGGTGGTCTACATTGAGGAACAGGCCAAGAAGCAGCTTGGCATGAAGCATCCGGATATGAAGCACTGCGTATATCTTTCCACGACAGAGACACCTGAGGACGGATTCGCCGATATGCTCAAAGCAAAAGCATACAACTGACACTGAAATCAGAAAGGACCCGGGCGCGGGAAGGGAATAGCGTCCGGGATACTTTTTTAACTGGAGTAAAGAACAATACATATGCCATCGACAATCAGAAGCAAAAAAAATCTCATATTCGTACTGGTGATCGTCTTCGCACTGCTGCTGATCGCGACCATGAGAGTGGGCTATGTCCAGCTTGTAAAGGGCGAGGAATATAAGGACAGAGCCCTGTCGCAGCAGACAACGGATATCGTGGTCGAAGCGGAGCGCGGAGTCATCTACGACCGCAACGAAGAAAAACTGGCGCAGAGCGTCAAATGTTTTGATGTTTACGTCTATCCGGCCGAGATCGGCAAGTACAAGTCAAAGAAAGAACGCAAACAGCTGCTGCTCATTACAGCAGGGAAACTTGCAAAGGCTATGGATCTCGACAAGAATGACGTGCTGAAGCAGATCGACAAGACCAGCGGGCAGGCCATCCTGGCCAAGGGCCTTGCGCGGGAAGATGCGGATAAAGTCAGAGATCTGGAACTGACAGGCGTAGCGATCATACCGGCAACCAAGAGAGAATATCCGAACGGGACGCTGGCAGCCAATGTGATGGGCATGGTCAATGACGAAAATACAGGCCAGTCCGGACTGGAACTTGAATACAACAACTACCTGAGCGGCATCTCCGGCAGGATCGTCAACTATACAGACACCAACGGCGAAGAACTTTCCTATTCACCTGAGAATGAGCGGTATTACGAAGCAGAGAACGGATGCGACGTTATCACAACGATCGATCTGGTCATCCAGAGCTATACGGAAACCGCGATCCAGACCGTACAGAAGAAGACCAAGTCCGACAGAGTGTTCGCGGTGGTAATGGAAACAGAGACAGGAAACATCCTGGCAATGGCGCAGACGCCGACCTTCGACCCGAACAATCCGTACGTGCCGGCTTCTCCGAGTGAAAAAGCCAAGTTCAAGGAACTCTCCCAGCAGGAACAGTCGGATTATCTGAGCAAGATGTGGAGAAATCCGATCATCTGCGACGTCTATGAGCCGGGCTCCGTCTTCAAGCTGCTCACTACATCCATCGCGCTGGAAGAAGGCGTCACAAAGATGGACAGCGAATTCTACTGCAGCGGTTCGGTCACCGTAGCCGGACAGACGATACACTGCTGGCATGAGGCAGGACACGGCGCCGAGAACTTGAAAGAGGCTGTCGGTAACTCCTGCAACCCGGTGTTCATCAAGCTGGCAACAGACGTGGGAATCTCTAAGTACTATGATTATCTCGACACCTTCGGCATCACAGGAACGACCGGCATCGACTTCCCGGCAGAGGGAACCGCGATCCTCCAGGATGAGGAATCGGCAGGTCCGGTCGGCGTAGCGACGCTGGGCTTCGGACAAGGCGTGGCGGTCACGCCGATCCAGCTGATCACAGCTGTTTCGTCCCTGGGCAATGAGGGCAACCTGATGAAGCCGCATCTGGTCAAGGCGATCAAAGACAAGACCACAGGAGAAGAAACCGAAATCAAGCCTGAGGTCGTCCGTAAAACAGTATCAAAGCAAACCGCAGATGACCTCTGCAATATCATGGAATACGTCGTCGCAGAAGGCGGCGGCGGAACGGCGGCAGTCAAAGGCTACAGGGTCGGCGGCAAGACCGGTACAGCCAACAAGGCAGTCAAAGGCGGATACAGTGATTACACCTACTCCTCCTGCCTCGCCATGGCGCCGATGTCAGATCCGAAACTCACCGTTCTCGTCATCGCGGACAGCCCGAAGGGCGTCCACTACGGCAGCCTGACAGCGGGTCCTGCAGTCAGTGAGATCATGGGCAAGTCCCTCAAGTATCTGAACATCCAGCCGGATAACGCCGAAGAGGAGAATGATGGCGAAAAGGCTAAAGTTCCTGACGTAGTCGGACAGTCAGCTGAGGACGCCATCGGCATCCTCGCAGGAGCAGAACTGGACTACGACATGAGCGAGAACGGAGAGGAAAACTTCGTCGTCGTGAAGCAGTATCCTTCCGCGGGAAGCACCGTCAGGAAGGGGACGAAGGTGTTCCTCTACAAAGACTGGTAATGCAAAGACCGGTAATGCAAAGACTGGTAAGAAGAACGGAAACAATGAGAAAGACACATATAGAGCAGATTGCAAAGGCTTCCGGCGGCACGCTGGTCAAAGAGGGCGGCCGGGAGTTCATAACAGGCATCAAGCACGATTCCCGGGAAGTCGGTCCGGGAGAGATGTTTGTGGCAGTCAAGGGTGAAAACCAGGACGGCCACAAGTACATCCCGCAGGTCCTCGAGAAGGGCTGTGCGGCGCTTTTGGTTTCAGACGCGGACGCAGTGCCGCAGGATGCGGACGTAAGCGTGATTTTAGTCAGCGATACGATCGAGGCCATGGGCAAGATCGCGGCGTGGTATCTGGACAGCCTGCATATCCTGCGGGCAGCGGTCACAGGAAGCGTTGGCAAGACATCCACAAGGGACATGATCTATTACGTCCTGAACGAGAAATACAACTGCGGCAGGAATCTGAAGAACTACAACAACAACATCGGAATCCCCTTGTCTGTGTTCCGGTTCGATGAGGATGTGGAGGCAGCGGTCCTGGAAATGGGCATGGACGCCTTCGGGGAAATCGAATACCTGAGCGGGATCGTCAGGCCACAAATCGGCGTGATCACAAATATCGGCATCGCCCATATGGAGAAACTGGGAAGCCGGGAAGGCATCTTCCGCGCAAAGATGGAAATCACGAAGAACATCCTTCCGGCAGAAGAGGGCGGAACGCTGATTTTTGCGGGAGATGATGAGTTCCTTACAAAAGAGCGGACTGCCGGTGATTACGTCCAGATCGAAGTCGGGGAAGGCCCCCGGGCCGACTACCGTATTTCTGATGTCACGGACAGAGGCATTGAAGGCATTTCTTTCACCATCGAATATGAGGAAGAAGGCCGTGCAGAGAAGACAAAGATAGAGCTGCCCGCAGCAGGCGTGCACAACGCCGTCAATGCGGGTTTGGCACTGGCAGTGGGACGGGCTTTCGGCGTCAGCATCGCGCAGGGCGCAGAGGGGCTGAAGAAGGTGGAACTCACCGGAAGCAGACTCCGCAAGGTCGAAGGCAAAACCATTCAGATCATTGACGATACATACAACGCGAATCCGGCGTCCATGATGAGCGCGCTGGACGTTCTGGCAAAGAGCGAAGCCAGACGTCACGTAGCGGTGCTCGGCGACATGTTCGAACTTGGACCGGAGGAAGCGCAGCTTCACAGACAGGTCGGGGAGCACGCGAAGGCAGTCGGCACAGATGTCCTGATCACCATCGGCAGCCTCGCAGAAAACATCGCGGAAGGCGGAAACGGAACACATTTCCCGGACAAGGACGCTTTCCTGAGCGTGGCAGACGACTACATAAAGCCGGGCGACCTCGTACTGGTCAAGGCTTCCAGAGGAATGCACCTTGAGGACATCGTTGAGGCATTAAAAACGAGGTAAAAGGCGAGGTACAAAACAAGGTAAAAAAACAAGCCGGTAAACAAACTGGCAAACAAGATAACGGATAGGCTGAGGTTATTATGAATATACATGCGATACACATTCTGATAGTCATCGTAACTGCGTTTATTTTCGCAGTGATTCTGACGTGGGCCGAGATTCCTGTTCTGCGCCGCAAAGCCGGACAGAACATTCGTGAGGAAGGGCTCAAGTCCCACTATTCCAAGGCCGGTACGCCGAGCATGGGCGGCATCAGTATCATCATTGCCACATGCTTCATGGGGCTGATTGGCACGGTTGCCTTCGGAGGAACAATCGGTGACGAGCTGCTGATCCTTCTGGTATTCGCAGGATACGGCATCATTGGGTGCATCGATGATTACAG
>CAMOXP010000072.1 GCA_946629205.1 uncultured Bacillota bacterium | reverse complement strand
ATCTATCTGGCAACTGACCCGGACCGCGAGGGAGAAGCGATCTCATGGCATTTGGCGTATCTTCTCGGCATCGACGAGGGAGCACCGTGCCGTATCGTGTTCAACGAAATCACAAAAAAGGCAGTCAAGGAAGCTGTGAAGAACCCGCGTCCGATCGACTTGAGCCTTGTTGACGCGCAGCAGGCGCGGAGAGTGCTCGACAGGCTCGTCGGCTATCTCATCAGTCCGCTGCTTTGGAGAAAGATTTCCAGGGGACTGAGTGCGGGCCGTGTCCAATCCGCTGCGCTCAAGCTCATCTGCGACAGGGAAAAAGTGGTTCAGGCTTTTGTGCCTGAAGAATTCTGGACGATCGAGACTGATTTCCGAAAGGGAAGAAAGTTTACGGCGAAGCTCACCACATGCAAAGGCAGCAAGATCTCGCTGGCCAACAAGGATGAAGCGGATGCAGTGCTCGCCGACCTCGAGCAGGGTAAATACATCGTCGGAAAGGTCGAAGAAAAAGACCGATTCAGAAAGCCTGCGCCGCCGTATACGACGAGCAGCATGCAGCAGGATGCCGCGAACAAGCTTAATTATTCGACGAAGAAGAGCATGATGGTCGCCCAGCAGCTCTATGAAGGCGTGGAGATCAAAGGCAAGGGTACCATCGGTCTGGTATCTTATATCAGAACGGACTCCGTCAGGATCTCAGATGAAGCCAGGGATGCAGCGAAAGCATTCATACTGGACAACTATGGGGAAAGCTACTACGGGGGAGCCGCCTATTCAAACAGAAAAAAAGATGTGCAGGACGCCCACGAAGCGATTCGTCCGTCCGATGTTACATTAACGCCTGATGACATCAAGGCGCAGCTTACCAAAGACCAGTACAATCTGTATCGTCTCATCTGGCAGAGGTTCGTGGCCAGTCAGATGACCCAGGCAAAACTCAAAGCAATGAGCGCGACGATCGAAAATGGAAACTACGGATTCAAGGCGACGGGTTCCAAGATCGTATTCGATGGATTCCTGAAGGCAGGTCAGAGCTTCAAAGGCGACGCCGATGACAAATGGCTGCCGGAGATGTCAAGCGGAGAAGAACTGGAGCCTAAGGATACCAGGGCCGAGCAGAACTTCACACAGCCGCCGGCAAGATACACGGAAGCAAGTCTCGTCAAGGACCTTGAAGAGAAGGAAATCGGCAGACCGAGTACCTATGCGCCTATCGTTGCGACCCTGATGGAGCGCAAGTACATCAAAAAAGAAAAGAAAAACCTGATTCCGACAGATCTGGGCTTCACGGTAACAGATATGATGGCGCAGTACTTCCATGAAATCGTCGACGTGGGATTCACGGCGAGAATGGAAGAGGGCCTTGATGATATCGAGACCAAGGATATTCGATGGAAGCAGATCATCGAAGACTATTACGGAACACTGCGCGAAGAACTCGACTACGCCAATGAGGCTATTCCTGTGATGGAGCCTGTCGTGGAACTGACAGGGGAGAAATGTCCGGAGTGCGGCAAGGATCTTGCCATCAAACGCAGCCGCTACGGTCAGTTCATCGGATGCACAGGATATCCGGATTGCAAATTCACGAAGACGATCGTCAGGAAAATCGATGTCAAATGCCCTGCCTGCGGAGGAGATCTCATCATCAAAAGAGGCAGAAAGGGAAAAACCTTCTACGGTTGTTCCAATTATCCTGAATGCAACCAGGTCTATTGGGATAAGCCATCCGGAAAGATCTGCCCCGTGTGCGGCAGCATGCTGGTCGAGAAGAAGGGCAAAGACACCACATTGGCATGTTCGAATAAGGAATGCAATTATAAAGAGTAGCATATAGATAAAGCAGCGTATATAATGGGAGCAAGGAGGTTAAACAATGGTCCAATTTCATGCAACAACAATATGCGCAGTTAAAAAAGGCGATGAAGTCTGCATCGGCGGAGACGGTCAGGTCACCATGGGTGAGACCGCCATCATGAAGAACGGCGCGAAAAAAGTCAAGAAAATATATAAGAACACGGTGCTTTCCGGTTTTGCGGGATCCGTGGCAGATGCGTTTTCGCTGACGGAGAAATTCGAGAGCAAGCTGGACGAACACGGCGGCAACCTGAAGCGGGCTGCGGTCGCGCTGGCTAACTTGTGGAGATCTGACAAGGCTGTCAGAAATCTGGAAGCGCTCATGATCGTTGCCGACAAGGATGATATTCTGATCATCTCAGGAACAGGCGAAGTCATCGTGCCGGATCAGTCCTTCGTCGCAATCGGCTCAGGCGGCAATTACGCTTATGCTGCGGCAAACGCGCTCTACAACAACACGGATCTTTCTGCGGAAGAAATCGTCCGTAAATCGCTGGAGATCGCCGCATCGATCTGCGTCTATACAAATGATCACATTTCAGTAGAGAAGTTATAGGGGGAGGGAATATGGCAAGCAAACTGTATCAGATGACACCGAAGGAAATCGTAGGTGAACTGGATAAATACATCATCGGCCAGGATGAGGCCAAGAAATCTGTAGCGATCGCCCTGAGAAACAGGTACAGGAGAAGTCTGCTCTCCGACGAGATGAGAGAAGAAATCACGCCGAAGAACATTCTGATGATGGGACCGACAGGCTGCGGTAAAACAGAGATCGCCAGAAGACTGGCGAAACTGATGGACGCCCCGTTCGTCAAGGTCGAGGCTACGAAGTTCACGGAAGTTGGATACGTAGGCCGCGATGTCGATTCCATGATCCGGGATCTGGCGGAAGCATCCATCCGAATCACCAAGCAGAAGATGCTGGAAGAGAAATACTCCATCGCTGACGAAATCGTCGAAGAGAGGATCATCGAAGCGATCATTCCGGGCAAGAAGGGCAAAGTCAACACAAACCAGAACAGAGGACCTTTTGATTTCATTCTGGGCAACGCGGGCTATGTCAGCCAGAAGGAGCAGTACGAACAGCAGCAGCAGAAGGCTGCGGCGGAAGAGGACGCCCACGAGGACACCGCCCTCGCCAGAGAGCAGGTGCGCCAGCAGCTCCGGGACGGACTGCTCGAGGAGCAGTACATCGAGATCCAGGTCACGGAAGCGCCGAAGCAGAACAATCTGGACGTTGGCGACGGCGGCATGATCCAGATCGGAAACATCTTCGGCGACATGGCGCCTAAGAAAAAGAAGACAAAGAAAGTCAAGGTCAAAGAAGCCCGCAAGATCCTCCGCGAGGACGAAGCTCAGAATCTGATCGACATGGATCAGGTCGAGGACGAGGCCATGGAGAACGCCGAGCAGAACGGCATCATCTTCATCGACGAGATCGACAAGATCGCTTCAGGCTCCGGTTACAGAAGCGGCGCAGACGTTTCGAGAGAAGGCGTGCAGCGTGACATCCTTCCGATCGTGGAAGGAAGCGTTGTGAACACTAAGCACGGCCCGCTGAAGACAGATCACATCCTGTTCATCGGAGCAGGCGCGTTCCATACGGCGAAGCCGACGGATCTGATCCCGGAACTGCAGGGCCGGTTCCCGATCCGCGTCGAACTGGAAAATCTGGACAAGGACACGTTCGTAAAGATCCTCACCGTTCCGGAGAATGCGCTGCTCAAGCAGCACAAGGCGCTGCTGGAAACGGAGGGAATCGAGATCGAGTTTACGGAAGGCGCCATCGACGAGATCGCGGAGATGGCACACCTCATGAACGAGCAGACCGAGAACATCGGCGCCAGAAGACTTCACACCATCCTCGAGAAGCTTCTGGAGGACATCTCCTTCAACATCGCCGAAATGGAAGAAGAGAAGATCACCATCGACAGAGAATACGTGAAGGAAAAATTCGAAGAGAAGATCCATCCGGACGATCTGGACAGATTCATTCTCTAACCGAACCATAATGCAAAAGCAGGAAAGCCCCGCTGTCATGCCTTTGGAAGAAGGCGTTGGCGGGGTTTTTTGGTATGGTGCAGGCGGAACAGATTTTCATCAAATGACAATAATTGCGTTAATTTTGCATTTTGTTTACACAATTCCATCATTTTAGTGTATAATTGGTTTAATAGTTCATAATACAACAACTTAAGGAGGGCTGACATGAGTGATATTTTGGACAAAGTAAGAAAGTTAAACTGGCTGCTGCAGGAGTCACCTACAGGTGCTTTTACATTTGATGATCTGTGTGAGATCCTCAGCGATCTCCTGGAGGCGAACGTATATGTATTAGATTCTGAAGGTTCAGTTGTAGGCGTTTCTCTGAAACTTCCGAAAGAGACGAGCCTGGAGTGGAATGAAGAAACAGAAAGGTATTTCCTGCCGGAAGAACTCAACAAGGCTCTTGTTGCTGTGGAATCAACTATGGCAAATCTCAGGAATGAAGATGTTCACAGATTGTTCAATTTCGACTTCACGAATGACAGATTCAATACGATCATTCCGATCGTAGGAGGCGGAAGCAGGTGGGGCGCAATGGTCATGAACAGGCAAGAGCCGGAGTTCACCAATGAGGATCTGGTTCTTGGCGAGTACGGCACAACGATCATAGCGCTTACGCTGCGGCGTGAGAAACTGGATGCAGACAGACGTGACGCCAGAGAGAAATCCGTCGTGCAGCTGGCAATCGATACGCTCTCCTATTCAGAGACGCAGGCAGTGCAGCACATCTTCTCAGAACTGGACGGCATGGAAGGCATTCTGGTTGCAAGCAAGATTGCTGACAGGTCCGGCATCACCCGTTCGGTGATCGTCAACGCGCTGCGCAAATTGGAGAGCGCCAGTGTCATAGAAACCAGATCTCTGGGGATGAAAGGAACCAGGATCAAGATCCTCAACCCCAAGTTGAAAACAGAGCTGGAGGCTATCAAGTAACTGCGATCAACTAACAGCGATCAAGTAACAGAATGGTAAGGTTCAATGAGGACAACGAAATAATCAGAGAAGACAGTTACCGCGGTATCATCGCGGGCGTCCAGCGGCGGGAAGATATCGAAACGTCCATGGACGAACTGGAGGCGCTTTGTGAGGCCGACGGCATACAGGTCGTCGGCCGTCTTGTACAGCCTTTGGAACGGCCGAATTCCGCGACGCTGATCGGCAAAGGCAAGGTAGAGGAACTTGCCGGCCTTTGCGTGAGCATGGAAGTCGATACGGTCGTATTCAATGAGGAACTTTCGGGGATCCAGATCAGGAACCTGGAGGAAGCCCTCGGGGTCCGGGTCATCGACAGAACGATCCTGATCCTCGACATTTTCGCGGACAGGGCCATCTCAAAAGAAGGCAAGCTGCAGGTCGAGCTGGCGCAGCTGAAGTACCGGATGCCGCGCCTGACCGGCTTCGGCAGATCCCTGTCAAGACTGGGCGGCGGCATCGGAACGCGCGGACCGGGCGAGAAAAAACTCGAAACGGACCGCCGGCATATCGCCAGAAGGATCGACGATATCCGCGAAGAACTGGCGAAGGCAGGAAAAAGCAGACAGACCCAGAAGAGCGGGCGTGTCAAAGCGGGACTGCCGGTGGTATGCCTGGCAGGATACACGAACGCCGGCAAGTCCGCCATCATGAACCGGCTGATCGACATGCTGGATTCCGATAACGGGACAGGCGCATCGGATGCTGCAGGGGGCGCGGAAGAGGCTGCAGGCGGCAGGAAGGTCAAGTCGCAGGATATGCTCTTTGCGACGTTGGATACTGCCCACAGGCGGCTCTCACTGGGCAAGGGTATGGACTTCATTCTGATCGATACGGTCGGCTTCGTCAGCGGACTTCCCCACGATCTTGTAGAAGCATTCAAGTCGACCCTCGAAGAGGTAAAGGACGCGGATGTGATCATACACGTTGTGGATAATTCCCGTGAGGACAAAGAATTCCAGACGGAGGTCGCCAGCCGCGTCATCCGGCAGCTGGGTGCCGACGGCGTGCCGCAGATTTTTGTCTACAACAAGATGGACCTCGCCCCGGAGAAACCGCTGATCACTGCAGGAACGGAAACGGTTTTCATCTCAGCGCGGACGGGCGACGGGATGGAGGAACTCACCGCCGCGATCAGAAACGCCCTGTTCGGCGGGATGGTGAAGGCTTCGCTTCTGATCCCGTATGACAAAGGAAATATCGTATCCTATTTGTGTGAGAACGGACAGATCGACAATATGGATTACAAGCCGGAGGGGACCCTTCTGACAGGGAGCTTCAAGGAGGAGGACCTGGGCAGGTACAGAGAATATGGAATTATACAGAACGATTAAACAGCAGGCATCTGCTGAGCAAATCATAGAACGATCCCGGTTTATCGCCCACGCGAAGCCTGTTTCGGACAGAGCCGAAGCAGAGGAATTCATCGCGGAAATCAAGAGCCGGTACAAAGACGCGACGCACAATGTACCGGCGATGGTCATAGGGGACAAAAGCCAGATCCAGTGGGCCAGCGATGACGGAGAACCCCAGGGCACATCGGGCGCGCCGATCGTGCAGATGCTGGTGGGCGAAGGCCTCACCAATCTCGTCATTGTGGTCACGCGGTACTTCGGCGGCATCAAGCTGGGCACCGGCGGCCTTGTCCGCGCTTACACCAGCAGCGCCAAACTGGTGCTTGAAGCGGCCGGCGTCTGTTCAGTGCAGAATGTGCTGAAGATCACCTGTGAAACAGATTACACATATCTCGCCAGATTCCAGAAGCTGGCGTCGGACACGCTTGTCTCCGCAGGCGAAGGGGATCCGGCGGGCAGCGGCCAGACGGGAGAGCCTGCTTTTGCAATGGGAGAAATAGAGTACGGCGCCAAGGTGAAGATGGAACTGATCACGCTGGCCGAATACGGGGATGCGGTCGAAGGACTCATCGCGAACATCACGTCAGGAACAGCGCAGATCTTGTCAAAACAAGAAGGACCGGAAAAGG
>CAMOXP010000071.1 GCA_946629205.1 uncultured Bacillota bacterium | reverse complement strand
AAGGTGGAGTCCGTGTTATGGGTGCCGCCTTTCAGCGTGCTGTAGCCGCATCTGATAATGGCGTGGGTCACGCCTGCAGCCTTGATCTTCTGCCAGTTTGCGTCGCTGACCGAACCCTGCCACCAGGAAATGTCGATGCAGTGATATCTCGTGTATCCGCTGTACTTAGCCGGAGTCTGCGCCTTGCCGAGCCCTGTAACGCCGCCGCCCATGGCTGTAATATCGCCGTCTGTCTCGACATTGTCTGTATCGTCGATCCCGTCTGCGTTGGCGTCCGCGTTCATCAGGAATTCTTCCACCTCATCCAGATCGACCTTTTTCTCGGAGATGAGTCCATCCTCATCGACCTCGTAATACCTGTAGAACGTCGGGTCATCCAGAGCCCAGCTGATGTCCGGATCGTTCTCCACGTCGCTGATGTTTTTCCCTGCGAGTCCTTCCAGTGCAGAGCCTTCCGCGGCGGTAATGTCGCCATCAGATGATTCTTCACCGGCTGATTCCTCCACTGCCTGCGCGTCCTGCTGCACCTCGTCCTGATCGTCAGCGTAAGCGCTGCCGGTCATAAAGTTCGGCGCAAGCGTCATGGACAGCCCTATGATGCACGCGAATATGATCGTTGCGATTTTTTTCATGACTTTTTCCTCTGTTTCCGAATAATAACTTCTATTTTTTCTTCAGTCTTTTGGACGGCAGCCACTGTCCTGTGCTCAGCTTGGACCACTTACCGTATGTTCCGATGACTGTAACGATCTTGTTCTTCTTGAACTGTTTTTTCTTGATGTACTTACTTGAAGGACCGGAATAGCTTCTTACCTTTTTCGTGACCTTCGCCTTGTACTTGACCTTGACAGCAGGCGTGATCGTAGGATAAAGAGCGGTCTTCGTGGTCAGGCTTGTCTTGACCCAGTACCCGTTTGCCATCTGCGACCATCTGCCGCTGGTCCTGAGCACATAGAAGCTCTTGCCCTTCTTCAGCTTGCCTTTCTTGCCTTTGCCTGCCTTGGCGTAGTACGGTATTTTCTTTTTTGCCTTTGCTTTGAAAATATACGCCCTGCCTTTGCTGTCCAGGATGTAGCTCTTGTAGCCGATCCAGAATTTCTTTCCGGCCTGTCTGACGCCGTTTTCGTCAAATGCGTACAGGTAGCCTCCAAACTTTAAGAATCTGTTCTTGATGACCGTTCCTGTGGAACCGACCAGATACACCTTGCCGTCGATCGTCCGGAAGTTGTAGGTGACGACCAGCTTGTTCATGTATTTGTCGATGGTCGATTTCGGGCACATGAGCAGATTCGCGTCGACTCTGCCGCTGATGCCGCTGATGGTGGTGCTGCTCGTGCACTGCCAGATGCTGTAAGCCTTCTTATAATCGCAGCTCGACGCCCACTGAGCGACCCATTTATCGTAGCCGCTGAAGCCTGACAGCTTGTTGTTCCACCAGTTCAGATTCGCATAAACGCCCGATGGATAGCCCGCGCTGTGAAGCTTGCTGCAAAAGGCGGTAGCCATCTTGCAGATCGTTGCATTTGAAGCTTTCGCAACATCCCGGTCTTCCAGATCGTAATAGATCGGGTAATCCAGTTTGCACTTGTTCGCCTTCAGCACACGGATGGCGTGATCCGCTTCGTTATTCGCCTCTGACAGCGTGTTGGCATGGGCGTAGAGATACACGCCGTACGGGATCCCGTTCGCAATGCAGCCCTTGACGTTCGCCGCGAATTTGCTGTCGTCCTGCGACGAAGTGTTCTTTCCGTAGCCGCATCTTATGATTGCAAAATCAACCCCTGCCGCTTTGACTTTTTTCCAGTCGATCTTGCCCTGCCAGTAGCTGACGTCGATGCCCTTCAGGTACCCCGGGCCTCTCTTGTATTTGCCTTTGGACCAGGTCCAGTATCTGTCTCTGGCTGTTGCCGACATGATCCTGACCGATGGTTCTTCTTCACTTGGCGCAGCTGTTTCCGGCGCCTGTTGCACTGCTGTTTCCGGCGCCTGCTCCGGGACCTGCTGCGGCGCCTGGACCGCCGGTGCGGTCTGCTCTGCCGGCATTTGTTCCGCTGTCAGCTGGCTTGTCTGCAGATCACTCTCTTCCGCCGGCTGCTCTGGACCTGCCGTTTCCTGAGGATCCGCACCTTCCTGCAGAACTTCATCACCCTGCAGATCCTGTCCGTTCTGCACGGCCTGTTCTTCTGCCTGCGGCTGTTCCTCTGTCACGGCCTGTTCTTCCGGCGCTGACTGTTCTTCCTGTGCTGCCTCCTGCTGCCCTTCCGGCGCGACGAAAGACTGTCCGTCCGATGTGATCTCGTCCGGCTTTTCGCTGTCTGCTTCCGGGACTGCCTGCGCGGCCTGTTCCTCCTGCTTCATGCTGCTGCCCATCTGGGCGTTGAAGTCCTCCTGAAGATCGTAGTCCGCCGCATCGGCATCCAGAGGATCCAGGCTTTTTTCGGCAACAATATCCCCGTCCTGATATCTCCAGCTGCTGGCCGACTCCTCTACATCCTGTCCGTCTGAGGCCGAAATGGGCGCGACAAAGACCGGGGACACGGCCATGGCTGCTGTCAGGACCGCTGCAATGATCTTTTTAGTTGTCTGTAAGTTCAATCCGCATCACCTCCGGATGGCAGGATACGCCGTACTGCGGGCATGTGAGGCATTCGAAGAAATTCGGTGCCTCCTGCCGCTGCACTGTAACGAATCCGTTTTTGCGGAAGAATTCCGGCGCTCTCGCAACCAGATACATTCTTTTACCGCCTTGTCTGGTAGCTTCCTCCAATCCCAGTTTCAGCAACTGTGTTCCCAGTCCTGTACCCCTCAGCTTCTCATCTATGGCGATGCCGTCGCAGATGAATTCGCCCTCTCTCTTGGCGAGTACAAACGCTCCTGCGAGATTTCCGTCCTCGTCTGTGATCTGCCAGCATTTGACCAGATCTGTCGGTACTTCTTCGGCATCCTCCTCTGTAAACTCGAGTTCGTTCTCGATAAAGAATGAAACGAGCTTCTCATATTCATTTGTTTCGTTGATCTGATAGTTCTTCATCAGTCATATACCCATGTTTCTTCATCCACAAAGATATCCAGTCTTTGCTTCAAAACATCGAAATGCAGTGGAAGCCTCTCACCGTGTTCCCCGTCGATATCTGTCGGGATATCCTCGTCAGACTCGATGATCAGCTTCGGTGTCTGGAAGTAAAGAACGTTCTTGTTCTCCGGGTGTCTGCCGTTGATTACTTCCATCAGCAAAGGCCCGAACTCCAGCCACGGCATCTTGCGGAAGGCGATCACGTCCAGCTTTCCGTCGTTCATCTTCGACCCCGGCGACAGTTTCCGGAATCCTCCTGCCGATTCACCGTTGCACACGGTCATAAAGAAGATTTCTTCTTCGTATACTTTCTCCGGCGTGGTCAGCTTGACGTTGATCGGATGCACCTGATTGAGTTCCGTCGCTGCCTTCAGGTAGTAAGCCAGCGGCCCGATGGCGTTCTTGACATAGGGATCGGTTTTCTGGCTCACGTCGACCATGTTTCCCAGCGCCGCTACATTGATGAAATATTTTTCATTGACCTTTCCCACGTCAGCTTTTGTTGTCTTGTCTCCCAGGGCGATATCCATCGCCTTCTCGATGTCGGACGGAAGTTCGAAGTAGTACGCAAAGTCATTGGCCGTTCCTGCGGGCAGTATCCCCAGCGGCAGGTGAATGTTGTTTCGGATCATGCTGTTGACGCAGATGTTGAGCGTACCGTCTCCGCCGCAGGCGATGATCCTGCTGTACTCCTCCTGGTCCATGCTCTCAAGCGCCTTGTCGATCTGGACGCCTAATTGCGCCCTGATTGTCATGACCTGCAAGCCCTTGGCCTGACACTTCTCGATCATATGATCCAGATTGTTCTTGAACATGCCGTTTCCTGAATACGCGTTGTAAAAAAGCAGTACCTTGCTCTTGGCTCTTTTGGTCATTTGTCTCCACCCTCTCTGCTGTCCCCGTACTTGAGCGTACGGTAATAATCGTAGTCCGTGCTCCCATGCAGGATGCTCCTGACTTCTCCGATCAAATACAGCGAACCTGTGAACAGAACGACATCGTACCGGCCTGTTTCCGCCTGTTTGCGCGCTGACTCTACTGCCTGAGCGGGAGCATTGCAGACGTCCAGAATATTGAGCGGCTGCCCCGCTTCATCTCTGGTCTTCCGGATATGCTCCGCGAACACCTCCGCGTCCATGGCGCGTCCCTCATAGTCAGGCTGGGTGGCGATGAAGTCTCTGCTGACGCCTGCAAGATGCGCCAGCACCTTATCGGTTTCCTTCTTTTCCACCATGCCCGCGACGATCAGCGTCCTCTTGCCCGGGAAGACGTCTCCCATAGCCTGCCGGATCGCCTCCGCACCTGCGTCGTTGTGTGCGCCGTCCAGTACGACGTACGCCCCGCACCAGTCGCCGGCTGCCGTTTCTTCCGGATCGTTTTCTCCCTTTGCAGGGCCGAAGATGACCTCGAAGCGTCCCGGCTGCACAGCTTCCTTTAGTCCTGCGTAAAGCCTGCTTCTTTCGATGGTGATGTCTCTGTTCTGTCTTAACACTTCTATAGTCGCCAGTGCCGTCTTGAGGTTTTCGGCCTGGTGACGTCCGATCATACTGATCACGACCTCACTGTAGTCTGTGTACCAAAGCGCACAGCTGACCTGCTGGCCTTCCGGTGAGATCCAGTCAGTTGAACATTTGATTTTCGAGACGTCATACAGTCTGCTGCCGGTTTCATAGGCCTTCCGCGCGATCACGGCTGCCGCGTCATGATCCTTCACGTTGGATATCACCGGACAGCCTTTCTTGATGATCCCGGCCTTGTTGACCGCGATCTCCGCCAACGTGTCTCCCAGCACATGCATATGATCGAAGCCGATGCTTGTGATCACACTGGCAAGGGGATGCTCGATGACGTTGGTCGCGTCGCCGATTCCTCCCATGCCGACTTCCAGGATGACGATGTCGGGGTTCATGCTTTTGAAGTAGAGGAATGCCGTCGCCATGACCACCTCGAATTCCGTCGGGGAATCCAGGCCGTCTGCAACCATCTCCGCAGCCTTCGCCAAAGCCTGATCTCCGTAAAGCTCAAGCTCTTCATCCGTGATCTGCCGGCCGTCAAACTGTATCCGCTCATTGAATTTTTCGATGTAGGGCGATGTGTAAAGCCCTACCTTGTATCCGCATCCGGCAAGTCCCTTCTCCAGGAACTTGCATGTGGAGCCTTTGCCGTTGGTGCCCGCCACGTGGATGTATTTCATGCCTTCGTGGGGGTCTCCCAGGCGTTTTAAGAGTTCACGAACCCTCTCTAGACCCAGGATGCTGCCGAATCTGTCGAATTCGTGGAACTTATCTACTGCTTTTGTCATAGTTTTATTTCAGTTTCGCTTCCACCAGCGCCAGTCTGTCTGCGACCTTTGCCAGCATCTCCTCGTACATTGCCTTCTTGGCTTTTTCTTCTTCGACAACCTTTGCTGGAGCCTTGCTCACGAAGCCCTGATTGTTGAGTTTGCCGGCCGCTCTCTTGACCTCACCCTCGAGACGCTTCTTCTCCTTGGTGAGTCTGTCGAGCTCGGCGCTGTAATCCATGAGCTCATCGAGCGGGATGTAGACCTCAGCACCGTCGACGACTGCTGACATGGTCTCTTCCGGCACGTCCTTCTTGTCCGCGATGAACGTGATCTGCGTGATATTCGCCAGGCTCTTGATGTACCGTTCGCCGGCCTTGACGACCGCTTCTCTTTCTCCATCGGAGAGGATCACTGCCGACAGTTTCTTGCTCGGCGCAGCCTCTGCCTCCGCGCGGATGTTTCTGATAGCCTTGATGATGGACATTGCCATTTCAAGCTTTTCAGTTTCCTCCGGGTATGTCAGCTGTTCGCTAAATACCGGCCAGTCCGCTCTGATGATGAAGTTGTGCGGATTGTATTCCGTCGCCTCTGCCTGCGGCAGGTAGCTCCAGATTTCCTCTGTGATGAACGGCATGAACGGATGGAGCAGTGTGAGGACGCTCTTGAGCACTCTGACGAGTACGTATCTCGCGACCTGCTTGTCTTCTTCATCGTCCCCGTAGAGTCTGCCTTTGACGATCTCGATGTACCAGTCGCAGAACTCGTTCCAGATCAGGTCGTATGCTCTCTGCCCGGCCAGCGCCAGGTCATACCGTTCCATCGTATCTGTAATGTATTTCGTCGCGTCGTTAACTCTGCTCAGGATCCATTTATCCTCATCCTTCAGGTTGCCTGTCAGGGCCGCGTCATTGCAGCAGGCGTGTCCGCAGCAGTCATCGCAGCATTTCAGCATAGGCAAAAACTCCCCGTCCTCGTCCTGCAGATTCATGATGACGAACCGGGACGCGTTCCAGAGTTTGTTTGCAAAGTTCCTGGCAGCCTCCAGTCTGTCCTCCTTGAACCGCATGTCGTTGCCCGGAGTGATGCCCGTTGTGAGCATGAACCGCAGCGCGTCTGCGCCGTACTGGTCGATGACTTCCAGTGGATCGATGCCGTTGCCGAGGGATTTGCTCATCTTTCTTCCCTGGGCGTCGCGGACCAGACCGTGCACGTATACGTCGTCAAAGGGCACATGACCTGTTGTTTCCAAAGCGGAGAATACCATTCTGACGACCCAGAAGAAGATGATGTCGTATCCGGTAACCAGCACATTCGTCGGATAGAAGTACTTGAAGTCTTCCGTCTCTTCCGGCCATCCCAAAGTGGAGAACGGCCATAGTGCCGATGAGAACCATGTATCCAGAACATCCTCGTCCTGTTGCAGATTCGTGCTCCCGCACTTCGGGCACTTTGTCGGATCCTCTTCTGCTACGATCAGCTCGCCGCAGTCCTGGCAGTACCACGCAGGGATCCTGTGTCCCCACCAGAGCTGACGGGAAATGCACCAGTCTCTGATTTCCTC
>CAMOXP010000070.1 GCA_946629205.1 uncultured Bacillota bacterium | reverse complement strand
CACGTAGAGTAGATATTGCGCGTCAAGTGTCATGAGATGGGATGTTGCTCATGAACGAAGGATCGATTGACGGATGAAAGGATGGACAAGATCCGCGGTGCAATGTCGCGTCCGCTACTACACTGTATATAATGAATCACTTCTTTCATTTCGGTGTAGTTACTACGGGAAGCTATACCTTGAACAGCCCTGAGGGGCCTGATTTGAAAGGAGTTTTTTTATGGAGTCTTCTTATAGTAAAGGAAGAGAGCGCACGCTGCAGCTTGTGATCATGGCTATGATGGTCGCGCTCATCTTCATCTTCAGCAGGTTTCTGGGAATCACGACCGATGTCCTGCACATCGGATTTGACTTTCTCCCGGTCGTTCTCATCGGATGTCTGTACGGCCCGCTGTGGGCAGCTGTTACATACATGGTCGGCGACCTCGTATGTGCTATTCTGATGCCCTTTGGCGCGATCAATCCCGGTCTGACGGTCATCGCGGGGCTCATCGGTCTCGTTTACGGTTTCATCTTCTATGACAGAGACCTGAGCGGGAAACGGCTCTTTCTCGCGACTCTGCTCGCGTCCCTGATCGTTGCGGGCATCATCAAGCTGTTCGGTACTTCCATCTGTCTGGCGGTCATGTACGGATCGCCCTACTGGCCGATGGTCGTCAGCCGGATCCCGAACTGCGCCTTCCTCTTCGCTGTGCAGATGATCACGATCCCACTGATTTACCGGTATGTATATAAACCGGTCAGCAGCAGGATCCTTACTCGATGATCGTGTACATATCCGCTGCGTCTTCCTTGCGGCAGGATTCGGTCAGCGCTTCGACTCTGGCTGTCAGGGAGCCGTTGCCGAACTGAATATGAATGATATCGCCAGGCCTGACTTCTGTTCCGGGTTTGGCGATTTTTTCATTGACTGTGATCCTGCCCTGCTCGCAGGCTTCCTTTGCCACGGTTCTTCTCTTGATGATACGGCTGTTCTTCAGAAATTTATCGATTCTCATACTATTGTTCGTTCACAACCTTCTAATTCTTTCACAAAAAAACGGGCAGCCGAAGCCGCCCGCGATAACTAGCTTATTTGTTGACAGCGTCCTTGAGGGCTTTGCCTGCCTTGAATACAGGTGCCTTCGATGCTGCGATTTCTACGACCTCTTCCGGGTTTCTCGGATTTCTCCCCTGTCTCGCTTTTCTCTCACGGACTTCAAATGTTCCGAATCCGATGATCTGAACCTTCTCTCCTGCTGTCAGGGCTTCTTCTATACATGCTGTTATGGCGTTTACTGCCACCTCAGCGTCCTTCTTCTTCGCGCCAGTCTTCTCTGCAACTGCATTGATAAGATCTGCCTTATTCATTAATCAATTCCTCCTTGTTTTTTGATCTCAAATGTCCATTACCCTAGATGTCAGTTTGTTTTTTGTAGCATTCATACCCAATAATTTTCCCATTTTTCTGTAGGCTTGTCAAGACTAATTAATGTGTTTTTGCCAATGCAAAAGCACTCTAAACAACTTACCACAGTCTGAGCTTATCTCCGATCTTCGCGATCTTTGTGCCGAACTTGATAGAGACGATCTCATCTCTTGTGATCGTCTTCGTCTTGATCACCATCACGCCGTATACGCAGGCCCCCACGAGGATCGCGGCCAGGGTCGCGATGCTGTTGTGTCCTGCCAGCATGAACAGTTTATAAGCGCCGTATGCGATGACCGCCATTACGATCGCCGACAGAGCTGGTTTGACCACAGTCTGTTTCACCTGGATCCGTACGCCGGTAAATCTTCTCACACACAAATAATCCAGCGCAGCGGCCGTGAGATAGGCGCAGAGTGTGCCGACAGCCGCACCCACGATGTTGATGCTCCCGATTCCTACCAGTATCCATGTGACGATGATTTTGATCACGATGCCGATGGCCAGATTGATCACCGGCCAGTTCTGCTTTGTCAGACCCTGCAGAATTCCCGTCATGGTCGTAACCAGCGCGAGGAAGATAAACCCGAGGGCGAGCACCTGCAGACACGGCGTCGCACTGATAGCGCTCTTCTCCTGCAGCGGATACAGCAAAAGCAACGCAGGCTTTGCAAGCACCAGCAGACCTGCGGCGCACGGCATGGCGATCAGTGTTGTCATGCGGAATCCGAGGGCGATGGTCGAATTCAGCCCTTCCTTGTCGTTCACCCGCTTCGCTGCGGAGACCATGGGCACGATGCTGACGATGATGGCCTGCATGAACACCTGGGGGAATCCGATGATCGGATCCGCCATACTGGTAAGCTGACCGTAGAGGTCCTTTGCTGTCTCTGTCTCCCATCCTGTCTGCAGAAGCCTGTAGTTCACGATGGACGCATCGATGGAGTTCATCAGCGGCAGCAGCGCCGCGCCGATCGTGATCGGAATCGCGATGATCGTGATCGTCTTCAGGATATGTCCCGAAGATTCCCGGACTTTGTTCTGATCATTTCGGATTCTTCTTCTGATGGCCTTCTTGTTGGCTGAATAGATGAGCAGTACAGTGATCAGACCGAATATTGCGCCTGCAGAAGCGCCGAAACAGCCCCCTGCCGCGCCTCTGGCGCCGGGATCATACTGCTCGGCAAACAGTGTGCCGTTGATCATATAATAGCCCAAAGACAGGCCTACGCCGACGCGGAAGACCTGCTCCACGATCTGGGAAACTGCCGTCGGGTTCATATTCTGCTGTCCCTGGAAGTATCCCCGGTATGCTGACATGATCGGAACGATGATCAGGGCCGGCGCTGTCGCCTGCATGGCCAGCGCTGATCCTGGAATATGGATGAAATGCTCCGCGATCGGGCCGGCGCCAAAGAGCACCACAAGTCCGCCCATTACGCCCAGGGCTGTCATGAGAAGCCTTGACAGCCGGAACACCCGCTCTGCTTCCCTGTACTGTCCCACAGCATACCGTTCTGACACCATCTTAGACGTGGCAACAGGAAGGCCTGCCGTAGATATGACAAGAAGAACCGAATAAATCGCGTAGGCCGGCGCGTAGTTCGCCATGCCGTCGGCTCCGATCCAGTTGGTAAGCGGGATTCTGAAAAAAGCACCCAGGATTTTTACAATAAATCCTGCTGCTGCCAGAATCGCTGCACTTGTCACGAGTGATTTTTTGCTCATTTTATCCTTTCTTCTTCATCCTGCGTCATCCTGCGTGGGCTTACATGCTACATGAGCGGTGCGATCAGCCGCAGCGCCCTTCCGCACACCTTCGTCAACAGAGGCGTTTCCTTACAGTGCCTGAGCGTGATTCGCTGACAATCCAGAAGCGTCTTCTCAAAATCAGCTTCGACGTCCTGCACAACAGGATTATGCCATATATACGCCGCACATTCAAAATGCAGGAACATGCTTCTGAAATCCATATTGATGGTCCCGACCACAGCCTTCTCGTCATCGCTGACAAAACTCTTGGCGTGGACAAATCCGGGCAGGTATTCGTAGATTTTCACACCGCCGCGAATGAGTTCCACATAGTGCGTCTTAGCCAGCGCATTCGCGTAACGTTTGTCCGGTATGAACGGCATGATGATCTTGACATCGATGCCTCTCTGCGCTGCGAAGATCAGCGAATTGGTCATTTCTTCATCTATTATAAGGTATGGCGTCATGATATGCACATACTTGCTGGCCCGGTTCAGAATGTCCATATAGACCTTCTTACCCACTTCCTCATCGTCGAGCGGATTATCGCCATAGGGGACAATATATCCGCCGTATGAAGCGTTATCGTCAGAAGCGCCGGCGATGTCCTCTGCCGGATCGGACCGGTACATGTACACGCTGTAAGGTTCCGGACTGCTGCTGTTGACATTCCACATCTGCAGGAACATCAGCGTGAAGCTGTTTGCCGCCTTGCCCTTGACCATGAGAGCTGTGTCCTTCCAGACGCCGAACCGCTCTTTTTTGTTGATGTATTCGTCGGCCAGGTTAACGCCGCCTGTGAAAGCGGTATGGCCGTCGATCACCACGATCTTCCTGTGGTCACGGAAGTTCTGATGCGTTGTGATGACCGGTTTCATAGGTGAAAACACCCTGCACTGGATACCCATGGATTCGAGCACCTTCGGATACCCCTTGGGAAGGCGGAGCATGGTGTTGGTTCCGTCATAGAGCACGCGGACCTCCACGCCTTCTTTCACTTTCTCCTGCAAAATCTTCAGGACCGCATCCCACATTTCGCCTTTATCGATGATAAAGTATTCCATGAAGATGAACCGTCGCGCCGTTTTCAGTTCTCGAAGCAGCGCTTCGTACTTGTCCTGGCCAAAGGGATAATACTCGATCCCGCACCCGTCATAGACAGGATAATGGGCTTCCTCGAACATGTACTTGAAAAGCCCGTAATCATTGCCTGCATCAACCGCAAGCCTGTCGACCGTGTCCTTTTCAGGCAGGAGCCATTGCCTTTGCTCGCCGATCTGTTCGTCGATGCGTCTGGCGATATGCCTGGTGCCCGGCTGGATCCTGGTGTAAATAAAAAAAGGCACACCAATCAGCGGTGTCGCTACGATCAGAATGATCCACATCAGTTTGAAGCTGGAGTTCAGCCTGTTATTGATCAGGTAGATGAGAACAATGATCGCGAATACACCAACTGCGTAGTTAGCGACGAGGATCTCTTTTGAACCGAGAAATCCGATTCCTCCTACAAAAACTGCGAGCTGCAGCAGGATAAGGAACACGAATATTGTTGTGCGACCAAAGAGGACCTTCCATAGTCCTCTGATTTTCTCTCTCATGATTTCTGAATGATGGGTGCCTGTAACTCTTTGTTCGGATTCCGGCTTATTCTGACTCCAGCCAGGTGATATAAGGCAGATTCCTGTATCTCTGGTCGTAATCCAGACCATAGCCTACGATAAATCTGTCGTCCACTGTAAATCCTACATAATCTGCTTTGATGTCGACACGTCTGCCCTCCGGCTTGTCCAGAAGCGAACAGAGCTTGATGGAAGCCGCGCCCCTGCTTTGAAGGTAGCCTTCCAGATAGCTTAAGGTCACGCCTGAGTCGACAATATCTTCTACGATAATGATGTCTCTGCCATCGATGTTGACGTCCAGGTCCTTATTGATCTTGACGACGCCGGAACTTTTGGTTGCTGCGCCGTAGCTGCTGACTGCCATGAAATCGATGACCATATCCAGCTCAATGCGCTTCATTACCTCAGCCATCCACGGAACTGCTCCGCGGAGTATTCCGATCAGGATGATTTCCTTGCCTTCGTAGTCCTTGGTGATCTGCGCGCCGATTTCCTTTGCCTTTTCCCGGATCTGCTCTTCCGTGATCAGGACTGTTCCGATGGTGCCGTTAGACATGTTCTTTCTCCTCCGTCTTCTCTGCTTCTGCCGCCTTGTCCCCTTCGACCTCAAATTCTACATCATCCACAATATCCCTGTCTTTGTATTTCTTTGAAAGGTCCTTGCTCTTTTCCCCTGTCCAGTACACATCCAGTTCCTTTTTCAGGTACCAGATGATCACAAGCCAGACGACTACATCATCGATGAGACTCAGCGGGAAAACCAGCGCCGGAATCAAGTCGAACGGAAGGAACAGGTATACGATTCCTGCAATGATAATTGCTTTCTTCGATTTCGGCACAGTCTTATCGGCCATCATGAAACGGATGGCTTTGAGTCTGCTGAAGATGACTCTGAAACTCCAAAACTGCATTTCTCTTCTCCCCGGGAGTTTTATTCTCCCAACAACTCCTCAATCACATCAAGCAGTTCCTCATACCCTGTACGTTTGAGGGCAGATACAGGTATCACGATGTCTTCCTTCCCCAGTCCGAGGGTCTGCCGTATTT
Organism: uncultured Bacillota bacterium; assembly: GCA_946629205.1. GTDB lineage: Bacteria > Bacillota > Clostridia > Peptostreptococcales > Anaerovoracaceae > Lentihominibacter. The sequence goes on along the minus strand of CAMOXP010000070.1, from coordinate 1,097 downwards.
GTTTGATCTGTTTCGGTATTTGGTTTCTTGATACCTTGTCGGCTTTTGTCGCCACCACGATGCCGTCCAGGCCGTAGTACCGCAGGTACTCGTACATCTCGACATCCTGCTTCGAAGGCTGGTGCCTGATGTCCACGAGCTGAATGACTTTGATGAGGTTCTCCCTGCCCTGCAGGTATTTCTCCATCATTGCGCCCCAATCCTGCGAGATGGATTTCGACACCTTGGCGTAGCCGTATCCGGGAAGATCCACGATCCGGAACGCATCGTTGATCAAATAAAAATTGATGGTCCTCGTCTTGCCCGGGCTTCCGCTGACCTTAGCCAGTTTTTTGCGTCCGGTGATCAAGTTCAGGAGCGACGACTTGCCGACGTTTGATCTTCCTGCAAAAGCAATTTCTTTCAGGTTGTCCGGCGGATACTGAGACGGTTTTACTGCAACCGCCTCGATATCCGATTTCTTGATTATCATCTGTATGTTTTCCTTCAGTGCATGTGTCAGTGCATGTGTCAGTACACTCGTCAGCGCACCAGCACTTCTTTCAGCGCGTCATTCACGCTGTCCAAAAGCACGAACTCCATTTCTTTTCTGACGGTTTCCGGAATATCTTCGATATCCGGCTCGTTGTCCTTCGGCAGAAGCACCTTGCGGATGCCTGCTCTGTGTGCCGCCATAACCTTTTCTCTGATCCCGCCTACCGGCAGCACCTTGCCGCGCAGGGTGATCTCGCCGGTCATGGCAACATCCTTCCTGACGGGGATCCCTGTCAGCGTCGAGATGAGGGATACGCACATGGTCACGCCTGCGGACGGACCGTCCTTTGGCGTCGCACCTTCAGGAATGTGCAAGTGCAGATCCTTATCCTTGTAGAAGTCTTCGTCAATGCCGAGTTTCTTCGCAACAGACCGGATATAACTGATGCCTGTCTTGGCGGATTCCTGCATCACGTCGCCCAGCTGCCCGGTCAGGACGATCTTGCCCGTGCCCGGAACGGCTGTCGTTTCGATGAACAGCGTTACGCCGCCGACGATGGTCCAGGCCAGTCCCGTGCTCACGCCGACTTCCTTCTTGTTTCTGATGATATCGAAATGGTACT
>CAMOXP010000069.1 GCA_946629205.1 uncultured Bacillota bacterium | reverse complement strand
TCAAGATCATTGCGAACGGATGCGGTGTATTATCCACCATCTGTTTCATCATTTCATTTCAGGTGAAATCGAATAAAGGCCTGTTCATCATTCAGTCGATTGCGAATGTATTTTACGGGCTGCAGTTTTTCCTGCTCGGAGCAACGGGCGGGCTGTTCAACATGTTCATGCAGATCGTGAGAAATATGCTGCTGCTGAAGATCAACGACTGGAAGTGGCTCCAGTGGAAAGGCTGCGCGCCTATCTTCTGCATTCCGAGCCTCATCTACATGATCATCGAATGGGGCGGGCCGCTGGATATCCTGCCGTTTATCGCATTCACTGTCGGCACCCTCGCCTTTTGGACGAACGATGCGAAAATGCTGCGGCTCTGCGAGCTGGTCTGCGTTTCGCCGGCATGGCTTCTCTATGATTTCATCACAGGCGCCTACGGCGGCATCCTCACTGAACTTGTGATACTCGGTTCCGTCGTCGTTTCGATCATCCGCTTCGGCTGGAAGGGTCTGGACGATCCGGAATTCACCAAATAGACATCTGAAAAAGCGCTTCGGGACAATGCAGCCAAGGGAGACGGTAATGGATAAGCTCTTCAAACTAAAAGAAAACAACACCTCGGTCAGGAAGGAGATCGCCGCCGGTTTGACCACCTTTATGACCATGGCCTATATCATAGCGGTCAATCCAAGCATTCTGGGGGATGCGGGGATGAATCCGCACGCTGTGCTCATCGCCACATGCCTCGCATCCGTGATTGGATGCTTTTGCATGGGATTTATGGCAAACCTTCCCTTCGCGCTTTCGGCCGGCATGGGCCTGAACGCGTTCCTTGCTTATACGGTCGTGCAGGGAATGGGGATCTCCTGGCATGTGGCCCTGTTTGCTGTATTCTGCGAAGGGCTGATCTTCATATTTATGTCTCTGACGAGCATCCGTGAGGCGATCTTCAACGCCATTCCCCTGCCGCTGAAAAAAGGCGTATCTGTGGGCATCGGCATTTTCATCGCCTTCATCGGTCTGCAGAACGCGGGCCTGTCAGTCGATGCATCCACACTGGTCACCATCACCAGCTTCCGGGAGGATTTCACCACCCATGGCATCTGCGCTCTTCTGGCTGTTGTCGGCCTGTTTGTGACCGCGATCCTTTATATCAGGAATGTCAAGGGGTCGATCCTGTTTGGGATCATCGTCACCTGGGCACTGGGCATGCTGTGCCAGCTTGCCGGACTGTACGTGCCGGACCCGGACAATGGTATGTACAGCCTGTTTCCGGCAGCGATCATCAGTCTGGACTTTTCCTCTCTGGGTGATACTTTCGGGGAATGTTTCCAGACGAATTTCCACGATGTGGGGATCTTCAACTTCATCGTGGTCATGTTTTCCTTCCTCTTTGTGGATCTGTTTGATACGATCGGTACGCTGATCGGCGTCAGTGCCAAGGCCAATATGCTGGACGAGAATGGCCGCCTCCCGGCGATCCGGCCTGCCCTTCTGTCCGACGCGATCGCGACAACATGCGGCGCGATCCTGGGGACCTCGACCACGGGAACTTACGTCGAATCCTCCGCGGGCATTGCGGTCGGCGGACGCACAGGACTGACTGCCGTTACGACCGGCTGCCTGTTCCTGCTGTCCTGCATGTTCTCACCCCTCTTCACATCGATCCCTTCCTTCGCCACGGCGCCGGCTCTTATGATGGTCGGCTTCCTGATGTTCGAAGGGATCAAGGAACTGCGCTTCGCGCAGGACACGATGGCCGATACGATCCCCGCGTATCTTTGCATCATCGCCATGCCGCTGTTCTACAGCATTTCTGAGGGCATTTCCATCGGCGTCATATCATTTGTCGTCATCAACCTGACCTGCGGCAAACGCGAAAAGATCACGCCGCTCATGTATGTTCTGGCCGTGCTGTTCATTCTGAAGTATATTTTCCTGTAGGACGCGCCGGCCGGGGCGCGGTAAGATCAGGCGACGCCGGCTTCCACCAGCTGATCGTGTTTCATGCCCAGCTCTCTGAGCCGGCCGTTTTTCGCTGCCAGAATGAGGCAGACGATTCCCAGAACCGCGTCCGCGGCAACCGCGGGGACCGCTCCCTCCACACCGAAGGCCGCGTCATAAATCAGATTTGACTGCGCGGACGCCGCGTCAAGGGTGAAGACCGACGCCTCGGAAACCAGTCCGCTGTTCGGCAGTCCGAACAGAAAGTTCTGCGTGAAGTTCCACGCCGTATGGATCCCCATCGGAAACCAGATGCTCTTCGTATACCACTTCGAAACGGAGAACGCCAGACCGCAGACGGCGATATCGGCGATCGGAAGTACCGCGGCTCCCGGATTGGCCAGGTGCAGCGCCGCGAAGAACAGACCGTTTACGACGATCGCCACCCAGAGCGGATAGCGGACCGTAACGCGCTCATAGACGAACCCTCTGCACCAGAGCTCCTCCGATGTACTCTGAATGAACACGCACACCAGCGCGAACAGCATCAGCGGGAGCTGATCCAGCGCAAAGTCATAATACAGCTTGATATCACCGTGAACGAGGGCGCACACGATGCATCCGAAATTCATGATGAATCCCACCAGCAGTCCCTGCAGCAGGGTCTTCATCCCGTTCCTTCGATGCCCCGGAAGGAACGAGCGCAGCACGAAACGATTCCGTTTCGTGACGCCTGTATAGACCAGGATCCCGATCAATGGAACGATCGTGCCCAGATACATCTCAATGATGAACCGCATCCCGTCGGACAGATGATCCAGACCGACGGTACGCAGCATCCACTGTGATGTCGCGAACGCCTCTATCCCGCTGAATATCAGGACATACCAGAGCGATGTCACCAATAGGATCCAGATGATCAGATTGTTCTTAACGATTTTCTTCATACTAAAAATCACCTCATGCAAGCGCGGATCGCAGTTGATTGCCTGAGGTGATTATAACACTATGCCGGATGCTTCCTCAAGAGATCGGCGTCAGGTAGGCTGCTTCATAGCTGCGGCGGAACTGTGCGTACATATCCCTTTCTGCCGCACGGCTTTCGTCGTCAGTGAGCACTGTATGAGTGCTGAGCTCCTGACCGTTGATCCTCTGCCGCAGATGCTGGCAGACGTTCTCGCAGTGGTCGGAAATGCGCTCGATATCGGTAAGCATTTCAATGAAGCTGACACCGCGTTCGACTGTGCAGAGTCCATCCTTGAGTCTTGCCGCATGATTGTTTTTCATCACGGTGACCATATCATCGATGACATCTTCCAGCGCTTCAACGCGCAGCGCCATCATGACATCTTCCGTTTCATACGCCTTGGCGGTGCAATCCAGGATCTCATCGATAGCGCTCTTCAGATACCCGAATTCTTCCATGCTCTCATCAGAATACCGGATGCCGTCGTTGTGGACCATTTCCGCTCCTTCTGCGATGTTGTCGATGTGGTCGCCGATACGCTCCATGTCGCCAACTGTGTGCAGCAGTTCTGTTGCGAAGAGGTTCTGCTTGGAACTGAGTCCATGCTCTGTGATATGCACGATGTACTCTCCGAGAACCGTTTCTGTTTTGTCAAGGAACGCCTCATTGTCATTGACGATCTGGCGCTTCTGGTCATCGTATTTGTCAACAAGCCCGCAGGCGACGTTGAAGCTTTCCTTGCCGGTATCGCACATGATATTGATGACTTTGCGGCACTGTTCCAGCGCAACGTTCGGCGTCTCGAAGAATCTCGGATCCAGCATAGCCAGTTCCTGATCCATCTTGGTGTAGCCGCCCTTGTCCTTGACGACCTTCTTGGAAATGGCGATGAGTGTATTCACGAACGGCAGGAAGACGATTGCTACGACCACATTGAACAGGGTGTGGAAGTTGGCGACGCCTCCTCTGTTGACGGTATCTTCCCAGAAATCGAATCCGATCACAGCCTGATACAGATAGATGGCCGCCAGAAACAGCGCGGATCCAAGCACGCACATTGTCACGTCGATGGTGACCGCACGTTTGGCGTCCTTGTTGACGCCGATGCTGGCCAGCAGAACCGTGACGCACTTTCCCAGGTTGCATCCGATGGTGATCGGAGCCGCCATGGCGAATGTCACGACACCGGTGGACGCGGTTGCCTGCAGTACGCCGACTGCCGCGGAGGAACTCTGCAGCAGGATCGTTACGGCCATGCCGACCGCGACGCCCAGAGCCGGATTCGTAAACAGTGTGAACACCTTGCCGAACTCTTCGGATTCAGCCATTGGCGCGAAGCTGGTCTCCATGAGGGTCATGCCCATGAACAGGATACCCAGCCCCATGAAAATGCCCATCTTGTCCTTCAGGGACTGGCGCTTTGACATGAGGATGACAAATGCGCTGATAACGATCAGGATCGGTGCGAAGGACGAGGGCTTGAGCAGGGTGAGAATAATATTGTCCCCGCTGATATCTCCCATCCTCAGGATCTGTGCCGTAATTGTCGTTCCGATGTTGGCTCCCATAATGACCGGAACGCCCTGCGCCAGTTTAAGGATCCCGGCATTGAGAAAACCGACGACCATAATGATCGTTGCGGCTGAACTCTGAATCACTGCCGTTACGCCGGCACCGAGGGCGACGCCTTTGGCTTTGTTGCTCGTCAGCCGTTCCAGGATCTTCTCCATTTTAGCACCGGCAGCGCTTTCCAGGGAGTTTCCCATCAGTTTCATGCCGTACAGGAACATTCCGATCCCGCCCAGCATCATGAGTACTGCTTCAAATGTCAAATGATCGTCTCCTTCCTGCTCACGCTTTTATATCTTTCGGAAATGAAATCGTGATCGTCGTTCCGTATTTCGGTACGCTGACCAAATGAATCTCTCCATTATGGATCGCGGCCGCGTGTTTCACGATGGAAAGCCCCAGGCCGGTCCCGCCGACTTCTTTGGAGTGGCTCTTGTCCACCCGGTAAAACCGCTCAAAGACGCGTTCCTGCTGATCCAGAGGAATGCCGATGCCATTATCGTTGACAGTCAGGACGGTTCTGTTCTCAAAGTCATTGATGTCCACCTTGACGCTTCCATGAGGATTGTTGTATTTGATTCCGTTTTCACAGAGGTTGTAAACGATCAGGCTGAGCATCTGCCCGTATCCATTGATAACGCTGTTCTCGCCAGTCAGCTGCAGCGATACGTCTGCGGCTTCTGCTTCTTCTTCCAGGGATTCGACCGCGCTGGCCGCCACCCTGTAAAGGTCCACATCTTCACGGACCATATCCTCCATGCCCTCATCCAGATGGGACAGTTCCAGGATATCGTTGACCAGGGTGATCATCCGCTGGGCTTCTGAGTAGATTCTCTCAGAGAATTGCTGCACATCTTCTTCCTTGACCATGCCGCTCTTGAGCAGCTCCGCGTATCCGGAAATGGACTGGAGCGGCGTCTTCAGTTCATGGGAAACATTAGCCGTAAACTCCTGGCGCATCCGTTCCGCTTCACGCTGCGCCTTGCCCCGCTCTTCCGATGCGATTTTCTTGGACAGTCGGTCATATATGAAATTCTTTTTGGTCATCCGACTCACCTTTCCTTCCCGGAGAATCGGTATCCCACGCCGCGGACGGTTTCAATATAGCTGCCGTATTCTCCTAGTTTTGTACGCAATGTTCCTATGTGTACGTCCACTGTTCTCGTCTCTCCGGCATACTCGATGCCCCAAACGGAGGAAAGCAGTTTTTCTCTCGTAAACACGTGTCCCGGATTTTGCATAAAGAGTTGCAATAGTGCATACTCTTTGAGTGTCAGATTGATTTCCTCTTCTCCGGAAGTGACTTTGTGAGCGTCTTTGTCGACTGCCAGTTTCCCGACTCGAATGGTATCGCTTCTTGAGGAGTGTTCTGTCCGGCGAAGCACCGCATTCACCCTGGCGATCATCTCCATCATGCCGAAGGGCTTTGTCAGAAAATCATCTGCGCCCGAATCCAGGCCTATGACTTTATCAAACTCTGTTCCTTTCGCAGTCGCTATGATCACCGGGATTTTCTCTGTTGCAGGATCAGCCTTGAGCTTGCGCAGGATCTCCATGCCGTCTTCCCCGGGCAGCATGATATCCAGCATAATCAGTTCCGTGTTTTCTCCGGCTCTGCCTGCCTCCTCCAATGTCGCATACAATTCCTCGCCGTCGTTGCATCCGCGCGCCTCGAACCCTGAGGTCCGCAGGGCATAAATCATCAGATCTCTGATGGATGTGTCATCTTCAACACAGATAATCATTCGCTACTCCTGTATTTCTCTTCAAAACTCACCACATATATAATACAGGTACAAGGTAAAACCCATGGCATCGGAATGTAAAATCACTGTAAAGTTTTTAAACTTTGTGTTTTCAACTCAGCCGCGCTCATGTCGAACTGCCTTTGTATTCCACGCAGAGCATGGTCAGATCGTCAAACTGCTCAGCGTCGCCAACGAAATCATCTACAGCGTTTCTGATTCCGACGAGCGTCTCTTTCGGGGTGGCTGCGCGGAGTTTGTCCGCAGCTTTCATCATCCGGTCTGTAGTGAACATCTCCTTATCGGCAGCCGTAGCCTCCGGCACACCGTCCGTGTACAGGAACAGCTTCGCGCCGGGTTCAAGCTGCAGCTCGTAATCCTGGTACTTCATACCTTCCATGCCGCCGACCACAAACCCGTGCTTGTCCCTAATCATCTCAGCCTCTCTGTCCGGATGGATGATCACCGGCCGTTCGTGACCCGCATTCGCCGCCGTGATCTTCCCGGTAGACAGTTCCAGTACGCCGAGCCAAACTGTAACGAACATCTCCACTATGTTGACTTTGCAAATGGCATTATTGGCGTGTTCAAGCGTCTTGGCCGGCGAACAGTCTTCGACGAGTCTGTTGTCCAGCATGATCTTTGATACCATCATGAACAGCGCCGCCGGTGCATCTGGTTCCGAACCTTTCGGTATGCGTTATCGCTGCGTTCGGATGT
>CAMOXP010000068.1 GCA_946629205.1 uncultured Bacillota bacterium | reverse complement strand
GGCGATGTGCAGAGCCGCATGATCAACGATATCGAGACCATCAACCAGACCCTGACTGCCAGCATCACACAGATGATCACAGCGGTCATCACGCTCGTCGGAATTCTGGTCATGATGCTGCGCATCAGTCTCATTATGACCCTGGCGGCCATGATCGTGATCCCTGCTTCCATGCTTGTCATCAAGATCGTGGTCAGCCGCTCCCAGGGACACTTCAAAAACCAGCAGAAATATCTGGGCATGGTCAACGGACATGTGGAAGAAATGTACTCCGGACACGACATCGTCAAGGCCTTCAACCGGGAAGAAAAGTCCGAAGAACAATTCAACGAATACAACGACAAGCTCTATGAGTCGGCTTGGAAATCCCAGTTCCTGTCGGGGCTGATGATGCCGCTGACAATGATGATCGGCAATATGGCCTATGTCATGGTCTGTTTCCTGGGCGGATACCTGGCGCTGAACGGCAAGATTTCCATCGGTCAGATCCAGGCGTTCATACAGTACGTCCGGTCCTTCAACCAGCCGGTGCAGCAGGTGGCCAACATCACCAACCAGCTTCAGTCCACCGCCGCGGCCGCGGAACGGATCTTCGAGCTTTTGGATGAGGAGGAAGAGAAGGCGGCCTACGGAACAGAGGAGGGCGCGCCGCCGATCAAGGCCGTGATGCCGAAGAACGCCAAGCCGCTCAAAGGCAGCGAAAATCTCTGGTCCGCCACGATCCGGTACATGGTCGAATCGGTGCAGGAGGCTGTACGCGTCGGATCCTTAAAGTATGATTTCACCAAGGACGTGGACGGGGATGTCGCTTTCGAGCATATCAAGTTCGGATACGATCCGGAGAAACCGATCATCAAGGACTTCTCCTTTGAGGCGCGTGCAGGGCAGCGGGTCGCCATCGTGGGACCGACCGGCGCAGGTAAGACCACCCTCGTCAAGCTGCTCATGCGGTACTATGAACTGGACGGCGGCAGGATCCTCGTGGACGGCGTGGACATCAGAACCATGAGCCGGCATGAGCTGCGGAGCAAGTTCGGGATGGTTTTGCAGGATACGTGGCTGTCCAGCAGTTCGATCCGTGAGAACATCCGCTACGGGAAGACGGACGCCACGGATGAGGAAGTCGAGGCCGCGGCCAAGGCGGCCCATGTGGACCACTTCATCCGCACCCTGCCGGGCGGCTACGACATGGAGATCAACGAAGAAGCGACGAACATCTCTGCCGGTCAGAAGCAGCTTCTGACCATCGCCAGGGCGATCCTGGCCGGCGCTCCGATCCTGATCCTGGACGAGGCCACCAGCTCCGTGGACACCCGTACCGAACGCATCATCCAGAAAGCCATGGCCAATCTCATGGAGAACCGGACCAGCTTCATCATCGCCCACCGCCTGTCCACCATCAAGGATGCGGACCACATCCTCGTCCTCGACCACGGCGATATCGTCGAGCAGGGAAGCCACGACGAGCTCCTTGCCCGAGGCGGTTTCTACGCCAAACTGTACAACAGCCAGTTCGCTCAGTAGGACGGCAGTTAACCAGGGCATGGGCACTACGCCACAAATAAGGTCGCACCACTGCTGTTCGAGAAAATCCGAATCACTTGGCCTATCTCAGACGCTCGTCAGAGATACCTACATGATTTCTGCATTTCTCAGACAAAACTGCCTTTCCAGTCTGAGAAGTGAACGAGTAACCCTCATTTCTCAGACAAAGGAGTGTTCAGACTCACGCTTTTGACGGATTCAGTCTGAGAAAACATCACGAGGACTGACTTTCTCAGACGGATGTCTGAGAGATGCATTGAATTGGCCAATTTCTCTGACGTCCCAGAGCATCAAAAACCGCCCCGAATATAATGCAAAAAATATGAAAGTCCTGCGTATATTTAACTGCGTTTGTGGTATAATAGGCGGGATGGAAAGATAGATATACTAGACGCGCGTACAGGCGCAAAAAAGGGAGTAAAGAAGGACACAAAATGGAAAAGAAAAAAACACCTGTAAGTACAGTTATTTTCTATATAATCGGAATCATTCTGTTGATCGTTTCGTTGTTCATGCTTTGGACAGCGTTCAACTATACGAAGACATATCTGGCGTCTTATGACGCCACGTTCAAGGACATGTGGTCCAACTCGGTGCAGTACATCATCACCCAGTTCGTACCGTATCTGGGGATGGGCGTGATTTGCCTGGGCCTGGGCAGAGCGATCTACGGATCGGCAAACGCGAGAGTAGTGCAGCCTGCTGAAGCGGCTGCAGCGGCAGGCGCGATAGAAGCGAAGGCCGACAATGCAGAAGAGGCGCAGAAGGACGGCGAAGATGCTGCGGAAGCAGAGGATACTGCAAAAGCAGCCGAGCCGGCAGAGGCCGTTTCGGAAGCGATCCCGGCAGCAGCGGGCGCGGCAATCGGCGCAGGCGCAGTCAGCGCGGGTCAGATGGAAGAGCTGATCAAGCGGATCGACATGAACCGTGAAGTGCTCAGCATCAAGATCGAAGAAAAAGAAAAGCGTGACTCTTTCCGGATCAAGGAACTGGAGAAGAGAGTCGAAGATTTCCTTTCGGATGTAAAATATATCAACGAACCGCTGGAAGAGCTGGTGTATAAGCAGGCAGCCGGAATCGATGATGAAGAGGCTGTTCCTGTCGAAGCGGCAGCTGAAATCGCTGCGGCAGCAGCAGAACCGGCGGCTGAGGCCGCGGAACCGGGAACCCTGCAGAAGGCAGCGGGCATCATTCCGCAGATCTTCCGCATGGCGCGTAATATGGCCATGCCGGCAGTGCCGGAGGCAACATTTGAGCCGGCAGCAGCAGAGGCTGCACCTGCACCTGCAGCAGCGGGCGCAGTGCCGCAGATCTTCACCGTGTCGCGCAGAATGACAGCGCCGGCGTGTCCGGCAGTGGAGGCGGCGGCAGTGGAGGAAGCTGCACCTGCAGCAGCGGGCGCAGTGCCGCAGATCTTTACCGTATCTCGCAGAATGACCGCACCGGCGTGTCCGGCAGCAGAGAAGTAGACAGCAGGGAGAAGGCATGAAGAGATACAAGTCGTCACGCATGATCAGAATGGAACACCTCAATCACCACGGGAACCTGTATGCAGGACAAGGCATCGAGTGGATGATCGAGAATTCGTTCATTGTTGTAAACTGTGAGTACGGCGATCCGCAGGGACTGCTGTATAAGAATACCCATAAATTTGATTTCTATAAGTCGGTCAACCCCGGCGACATCGTCTATTACGAAGGCTTGATCGTCAGGACCGGGCGGACGAGCATCACCATCCGCGTCGGCCTTTACGATGAGAAGACCGGGGTGCTTCACGCGGAGGGATTCACTACCTTTGTCTCTGTAGATCCGGAGACGGGCAGCCCCGTTCCCCATGGCATCGTTCTCGATGAGCCCGCCGACGAGGAAGAAGTCAAGTGGAGAGAAGAAGCAGACAGCTTTTTCAAAAAGAAATAAACTGAGAGCCGGAATTTGATGTTCCGGCTTTTTTATAGAGCCTCGTTGTGGTATAATATGCGATTGAGAATGACTCTCAAAGCGAGGAGATAAATATGTTTGACAAATTGGATTTCATAACTGAAAAATACGACGATCTGTCCCATAAGGTGTCCGATCCTGATGTGATCGCCAACCAGCCGGTATGGCAGAAGTACATCAAGGAGATGGGCGAGATGGAGCCGATCGTCAAGAAATACACCGAGTACAAGAAGGCGAAGGAGGACCTGGCAGAGGCCAAGGAAATGCTTGAAGACGGCGACGAGGAAATGCGTGAGCTGGCCAAGATGGAAATCAGCGATCTCGAAGAGACCATTTCCAATGCTGAAGACGAACTGAAAGTCCTGCTTTTGCCGAAGGACCCGAATGATGAGAAGAACGTCATCCTGGAGATCCGCGCGGGAACCGGCGGCGAGGAAGCGGCCCTGTTTGGCGCGGACCTGCTCAGAATGTACACCCGTTACGCGGAGCGCAACCGCTGGAAGACAGAACTCATGGACATGAGCGAAACAGGCATCGGCGGCGTCAAGGAAGCGGTCATGCTGATCAAAGGCAAGGGCGCCTATTCCAGACTCAAGTTCGAGAGCGGCGCACACAGAGTGCAGCGCGTTCCGGAGACAGAATCCAGCGGCAGAGTCCACACGTCCGCGGCAACAGTAGCGGTGCTGCCAGAGGTCGATGACGTGGAAGTTGATCTGGATCCGAACGATGTCAGAGTGGATGTATACCGGGCCTCGGGCAACGGCGGTCAGTGCGTCAACACGACGGACTCGGCGGTCAGACTGACCCACGAACCGACCGGTCTGGTCGTCACCTGCCAGGACGAGAAATCGCAGATCAAGAACAAAGACAAGGCGTTCAAGGTTCTCAAGGCGCGTCTCTATGATCTGGAGATGCAAAAGCAGCAGGACGAGATCGCAGGCCAGCGCAAGAGCCAGGTTGGATCCGGCGACAGAAGCGAGCGGATCCGGACCTACAACTTCCCCCAGGGCAGAGTCTCCGATCACAGGATCGGGCTGACCCTGTACAAACTGGATTCATTCCTGGACGGGGATCTGGATGAGATCATCGACGGACTCATCACAGACGATCAGGCAAGAAAGATGGCGGAGTTCTAATACACGAATACAGATTCTAATACAGAAACATGACAGAAAAGAAAAACACACTCATACTGAAACCAACAAAAGAAAATATAGAAAAAGCGGCGAAAATCATCCGTGACGGCGGCCTGGTGGCCTTCCCGACGGAGACTGTGTACGGCCTTGGAGCTGACGCGATGAATGCGGACGCAGTCGGCAGGATCTATGAGGCGAAGGGCAGACCCAGCGACAACCCGATGATCGTGCACATTTCCAGAGCGAGCGATATCGGGCAGCTGACCCGGATGCTTTCCCCGCAGATCGTCGAGATCATCGACAACTTCTGGCCGGGACCGCTGACGATCGTCGTGAAGAAGAGACCGGAAGTTCCGGACAGAACCACAGGGGGACTGGATACGGTTGCGGTCAGGCTGCCGGACAATGAAATTGCCCAGGCGCTGATCAGCGCGTCCTGCTGTCCGATCGCGGCGCCGAGCGCCAACCTTTCGGGCGGACCGAGCCCCACAAGGGCGAAGGATGTCATCGCGGATATGATGGGCAGAGTGGACGCCATCATCGAGGGCGACGACTGCAGAGTCGGCATCGAATCCACCGTACTGGATCTTTCCGGCGAGGAGCCGACGATCTTAAGGCCGGGCATCATCACCGCGGAGGCCATCGAAGCGGCGCTGGGAAGGGAAGTCAAATACGATGCGTCCCTGACAGAGGCGGCGCAGCATGTCCAGCTGGATCCCGCGAACGGCGTGGATGAAGCGGACTTCCAGCCGAAGTCCCCGGGCATGAAATACAAGCACTACGCGCCGAAGGCGGAAATGCTCATCGTCGAAGGCGAGAGGAACAAAGTCAAATCGGAGATCGAGCGGCTCAAGACGATGAACGAAAAGCTGGGCAACAGCGTCGGGGTGATTTTGTTCGAAGAGAAAGCGTTCCTGGAAGCAGCCCATGACTTTTTCGCAAGGCTCCGGGATCTGGACAGCGAAGGCGTGGATATGATACTTGCCGGTGCGCTCTCAGACAGCGACGGCGTCGGGTTCGCAGTCATGAACCGGATGCTGAAGTCGGCCGGATACAATATTGTGAAAGTATAGCAGGAGGAGACACATGCTGATAGCAATTGCGAGCGACCACGGCGGATTCGCCCTGAAGGAGACCGTCAAGGAATACCTGCGCGAGCGGGGTGACAAAATAGTAGACCTGGGAACGACCAGCGAAGAGTCTGTGGACTATCCGGTCTACGGCAAGGCCTGCGGAGAAGCGGTGGCATCCGGCAAGGCGGACTGCGGCATCGTGATCTGCGGCACGGGGATCGGCATTTCTATCGCAGCCAATAAGGTCAAAGGCGTTCGCTGCGGCCTTTGCACGAGTGTTGAGATGGCGGAGCTGACGAGAAGGCACAACAACGCCAATGTGCTGGCTCTCGGAGGCAGGACTACGGAGCCGGAGCTGGCGCTGGACATCGTGAAGACCTTCCTCGATACGGAGTTCGAGGGCGGCAGACACAAACGCCGCACGGACATGCTCGACGAGATGTAACAGGCAGCGCAAAAGCAGAAACCGGCGCGGACACGCGTTGAGATAAATCAGTTTTGAATAAAGTTTTTACATAAGAGAAGAAAGGCAGGAAAAAATGGGAAAAATCTATGTATTCGATCATCCGTTGATTCAGCACAAGGTTGCAATGATCAGAGACAAGGCGACAGGAACCAAGGACTTCAGAGAGCTGGTCGAAGAGATCGCGATGCTTATGACGTTTGAGTCCACCAGAGATCTGGAACTGGAAGATGTCGAAATCGAAACGCCGATCTGCCCGACAACAGTGAAGATGCTCAAGGGCCTGGACGTTGCCATCGTTCCGATCCTGAGAGCAGGACTGGGCATGGTCGAGGGTATCCAGAAGATCATCCCGAACGCCAAGGTCGGACACATCGGACTCTACAGAGACCCTGAAACACATGAACCTCACGAGTATTACTGCAAGATGCCGGAGGACATCGACAAGAGAAAGATCCTGGTCACAGACCCGATGCTCGCAACCGGCGGCAGCGCAGTGGCAGCCATCGATTTCATCAAGGAAAGAGGCGGCAAGGACATCACATTCATGTGCCTGATCGCAGCGCCGGAAGGCATCAAGGTCCTGCAGGAAGCGCATCCTGACGTAGACATCTACATCGCGGCAACCGACAGATGCCTCAATGAAAACGCCTACATCGTACCGGGACTGGGCGATGCCGGCGACAGAATCTTCGGAACTAAATAAGCAACTATAACGAACCTAAAACTCAGAGCAGCCCGCAGCAGCCCTGCGGGTCTGCTTTGATTCTCATTTTTACTGACTGATTCAATAATAAAAAAGACAGGAGAAACTAAGAAGATGGATTACAATCTGATCCCGGATAACGTAAGTAAATTCGATAACGTATACGACGTTCTGAAGGAGCGCGGCTTCATCGAGCAGTCCACGGACGAAGAAAAGGTCAGGGAGCTTTTGCAGAACGAGAAGGT
>CAMOXP010000067.1 GCA_946629205.1 uncultured Bacillota bacterium | reverse complement strand
GCCTCTGCCCGAAGCTGTACTTCTGCAAGAACGAAGAGCAGCTCAAGGACTTCATCGCCAGCATGGGATGGAAGAAGTACAACTTCTATGACAAGATGCTGAAAGCGCAGAACATCGTATATGAGCTGGACAATATGCAGCAGTTCGCCCGTGATGAGATCATTAAGGTGATCCTGCACCAGCACCAGCCGATCTTCATCGAGGACATGGTCATCGATGCGGACGACATCATCGAAGCCGGCATCACGGACGATCCGGAGAGAGCGCAGTATCTGCTGGAGCTCTTGCTGACGCCGCTGCACCGAGATGTGTCCAACAACGAAAGGGATAAACTGCTCAAGTTCGCGAGGGCGTTCAACAAGAGCCGCCTGCGCAGGACATTCAGGGATGTTAAATGGGTGAGATAAAAGAATACGAAGGCGTGATCGCCGAAATGATATTTCATAACAAAGAAAACGGCTACACTGTAGCCGTTTTTGAGCTGGCGCACGAGGGCGACGAGTCTGACGGGGCGGAGGATTACTTCACCATCGTCGGCACCATTCCCGGCGCGGCCTCGGGCAAAAGCTACAAGATCCAGGGCGAGTTCGTGGACGATCCCAGATACGGCGAGCAGCTCAAAGTGAGCACATGGGAGGAGACGATCCCTTCGACAAAGCAGGGTATCAAAGACTTCCTTTCCTCAGGAACGATCAAGGGCGTCGGCAAAAAAACAGCCGCTGCTATCGTAACCAAATTCGGGGAGGACACCTTCGACGTCATCGAGAACCACCCGGAAAAGCTGAAGCAGATCCCGGGAATCGGTGACAAAGTTGCCCAGCGGATCTCGGAGGCTTTTGCATTGCACCGGGAGTTTGCCAGGGTATCCATGAGTCTGCAGCAGTACGGGATCACCGCGTCGCAGACCATGAAACTTTATGAAGCCTATGGCGGAGAGACCGTGGAAAAAGTCATGGAGAATCCGTACCGTCTTACAGACGAAGTCTTCGGCATCGGATTCAAAAAAGCCGACGCCATCGCAGCCAAAATCGGCGTCGCGCCGGACGATCCGTTCCGCATCAAGAGCGGCATCAAGTTTACACTCAGCTGGTTTGCAGGAGAAGGCCACACCTATCTGCCGGAGGCGGTGCTTTGCGAAAAGGCGGGTAGCCTGCTGGAGCAGCCGCGGGAGCTCATCGCGGACCACATCGCGCAGATGGCCGTATTCGGCGATGTGTTTCTGGATGTGATCGAGGGGCAGCGCGTCGCCTATCTGGCGGCCTACTACATGGCGGAACAGAACGTGGCCGGGAGGTTGCGCAATCTTGTACATGCGGAGCTGAAACCGATCCAGGGCAGCCCGGAAGTCCTCATCGAGCGCACGGAAAAATCCACCGGGATCGAGCTCAGCGAGCAGCAGAAGCGCGCTGTTATGAACTGCCTGGGCGAAGGCGTGTCTGTCATCACGGGCGGGCCGGGAACCGGCAAAACGACCATCATCAATTCCATCATCAATATACTGGAAGACAGCGGACTGAAGACGGCTATCGCAGCGCCGACAGGCAGAGCCGCCAAGCGCATCACCGAAACGAGCGGTCACGCAGCGTCTACCATTCACCGTTTGCTGGAATACTCGTTTTTTGAGAGCGGAGGGGAAGGACATAGCCGCGGCCAGTTTGGCCGCAACGCCGAGAACCCGCTGGACTATGACGCCGTCATCGTGGATGAGGCGTCTATGATCGATCTGATGCTCATGAACGGACTGGTGAACGCCATCCTTCCAGGGAGCCGGTTCATCATCGTGGGAGACGATGACCAGCTGCCGTCCGTCGGCGCAGGAAACGTTTTGCGTGACATCATCACCAGCGAGTACGTCCACTGCACGAAGCTGAACCAGATTTTCCGCCAAGCCGGCGAGAGCATGATCGTCGTCAACGCCCACCGGATCAACCGGGGAGATTATCCCGACTGCAACGCCAAAGACAAGGACTTCTTCCTGCTTCGCTGCCAGGGTGAGAAAGCGATGCTGCAGACGATCAAAGACCTTTGCCTGACGCGTCTGCCGGGTTACTATGCGGACCTTGTTCCGGGAGGACTGAAGGCGGTCCGTGACATCCAGGTGCTGACGCCCGTCCGCAAAGGGACGATCGGCTGTATCAACCTGAACAAGGAACTCCAGCAGATCCTTAATCCTCAGACCTATGATGCCTTTGGCGATTCGGAGAAGATGGAGAAGACCTACGGCGAGAAACTGTTCCGCGAGGGCGACAAAGTCATGCAGATCCGGAACAACTACGAACTCAAATGGAAGAACCATGAGGACTTCACGGACGGTGAAGGCGTGTTCAACGGCGACGTGGGATTCATCCAGACCATCGACACGGAGTTCAATGAAATGACCGTCGTGTTCGATGAGGTCCGGTATGTGACCTACACCTTCAGCCAGCTGGACGAGCTGGAACTGGCTTACGCCATCACCGTGCACAAAAGCCAGGGCAGCGAGTTCCCAATCGTGGTCATGCCCATGAGCTGGTTTCCGCCGATCCTCGCCACGCGCAATCTGCTCTACACCGGCGTGACCCGCGGCAAGCAGATTGTCGTGCTCGTCGGCTCCGAAGACAAGATGAACGCTATGGTAGACAACAACAGGATCAGTCAGCGGTATTCCGGCCTGGCCTGGCGACTGAAGAAGTTTTTTGACATAGACGCGGAGTGAGACATGAATGCAAAAGCAAGACAACTAGTGACAGCGATCCTTGCGGTGATCCTGGCGCTGACCATGGGGCAGGCCGGGGCTTTTGCGTATGCGCAGGATCCCGAAGCTGCGGGACAGTCTGATCCGATTGAACCGACGAAGACGGCAGCCGAGATGGTGCGGGATGGCGGTCCGGGCGCAGGCGCCGGATCGGATCCATCCGGTCCGGGAACCACGGATCCTGGCAACACAGGTTCCGGCGATACAGATCCCGGTAACTTGGATCCCGGAAACACGGGAACATCTGACGACGCAACGACCGCATCGAGCGACGGAACAGAGACGCCGGGAGACGCAGGTGAAACGACCACGGACACAACAGCGAAGCCAACAACAACGAATCCTACAACGCCAACAACGAAGCCGACGACGACAACGACAAAAGCAAAGCCTACGGTCCCGAAGGTCAAGGTGACCCGAAAGGGTCCGGGACTCCGAGTTTCCTGGAACAAGATCGAAGGCGTCAATTACTATGAAGTCTACAGAAGCTACAAGCGCGGATCGAAGGGAAAACTGCTGAAGAAAGTCAAAGGCAAGACAGCGTTTACTGACAAATCCGTAAAGTCCGGCAAAAGGGCATATTACAAAGTGCGCGCACATAAGAAGAAGGGCGGTTTCTACGGCTATTCCAAGGCTGCAACGAATGTCATCTACCGCGTGTATATCGAGGCCGGCCACGGAATCGACAAAAGAGGCAGATGGGATCCCGGCTGCACCTGGAATAAGTACCAGGAAGCGAAGCTGATGATTCCGATCTGCAAGTCCATGGCCAAGCATCTGCGTGCTAAAGGCGTGTACGTCTACACCGACGCTTTCAAAGGCAACAACCGGAATCTGTTCTGGCTTGTGAAGCACATCAAGAACTACGATGTGAGCGTTCTCGTAAACGTTCACTGCGACTACAAAAAAGCACCGCGGGGGACGCTGCCTTTGTACCGGTATGGGGAACAGAAAAAGCTCGCGAAGTGTCTTAACGAGGGCGTCCACAAGACCGTGAAGATCAAAGACCGCGGGCTCAAGAAACGAAAGGATCTCATGACGCTGAACAGGACGAAGAAGTACTGCACGACCTGCCTGTTCGAGACAGGAAACATCAAGAAGGACAACAAGATCCTGCGCAAACAGTCCGACGCCTACGGCAAAGGCCTGGCAATGGGCGTGTGCAGCTATCTGGGGGTAGAGTGGTAGCGTGCGGCACGGGAGCACGCGGCGTTGCAGCACGGAGCATAGAATCCACGGCGTTGTAGCGTGTGGAACATGATGCCCGTTAATGGGGAAGAGAGAATGAGAATCAGGGATCTGTTAGAAGAATTGACGGAGGCGATTTTTCCGTCTAATATTTATTGTATCGTGTGCGGCAGTCTGATCGACAGGAGCCGCACATATTCGCTTTGCGATGAATGCGTTACGCAGATGCACTGGATCACTGGCCGGACCTGCAGCATCTGCGGCAAAGCGCTTCCTGACACCTATCTTGGCCGCGACTCTGACGGCCGTCCCGTCTGCTACGACTGTCAGATGCGTTCCCATGATTTCACACGCGGCTGGAGCTGCCTGACCTACGGCCTCCACGAGCGCGAGGTCATGATGGATATCAAATACAACGGCAAAGGCTACATTGCCCGCAAGATGGGCGATGTGATGTTCGACCGCATGGAGACCCTGATCGAAGCAGCACTGTCGGAAGGAATGCTGCCCTTCGATGTGGTGATCCCGGTTCCGGTGAGCCAGAAGCGCCTGGCCAAGCGCGGCTACAACCAGTCGGAGATCATGGCCCGCCAGTTCATCAAGCGGTGGAAGGATTTTGCGCGGGAAGCGGAAACAGTGACAGCAACCGGGTGTGACGTCGCGCGTTGCCTCTGTCCGGTACTCGAGACCCATGTGCTGGTCCGCCAAAAAGAGACCACCATGCTGCGCAGCCTGAACCCGGAAGAGCGCCGTCTCGCCCTGCACGGTGCCTTCGCCGTAGCGCCCGCACTGCAGCACCGCATCATAGGCCAAAACGTATTGTTAATAGACGATATATACACCACCGGCGCCACCGCAGACGCCTGCAGCAAGGCTTTGCTCGATGCAGGTGCCTCCGCCGTCTATCTCCTGACCCTCTGTTCCGGCGGAAACCGCAGGCCGAAGGAGGACTAGACGCGCTCAGCCGCAGGGATTCTATCCGTACAGGTTCAGAGTGATCGTACTGACAATGATCAGAACCAGTCCGACCATGCCGGTCTTGGTGAGCTTTTGCTTATAGAAAAGATAGCCGACAATGGGCGTCACGGCAGTGCCGATCGCGCCCCAGGTCGCCCAGGCGATGCCGAGGTTCAGCTGCAGCAGACATTTGCCGAACGCAGCAAAACAAATGATATAACAGAGAATCGCAATAACAGACGGCTTCCAGACCGTGAACCCCTTGGTCGCCGGAAGCAGTGAAGTCGCAAAGACCTCGAATACGATCGAAATGGCGAGAAGAATATAAGCCTGGATCATTCCGCCACCTCGCTTTCTGCCGTGAGCTCTTGCTTGAGATTATCTGCGGGGTCGGGTTCTTCTTTCGGGGTCCCGAAGAAGTTGAGCAGAAACACGCCGACGATCATCCCGGCGATGGAGATCCATCCGATGAGAGACATCGGCTGGCCGAACAGCCAGATGCCGATCAGCGTCGCGCCAACAGAACCGACGGCGCTCCAGGTCGCGTAGGCCACAGCGAGATCGATCTTGTCGAGGATCTTGCAGAAAGTAAAGTATGTGAAGGAGTACAGCAATATCGTCAGGATCGAGAATTTCAGGATGGTGTATCCCGCTGACGCTTCCAGGCAGGCGGTTCCGATCTGTTCCGCCAGGATCGATAAAGCCAGAATGAAATAGGACTTCTTCTTGCTCATGATTCCCTCCAACATACATGAATATGGAATAGTATATTCTCGGGACAGGCAGAATGCAACCCGGGAGTGATATAATGTAAGAGCCAACACAGAAGAGAAAGGAAGTGCACATATGATCAAGGTTTATTGTTACGAGAGATGCTCCACCTGCAAGAAGGCGCTGAAGTGGCTGCAGGAGCAGGGCGTCGAGCATGAAGTGATCGACATCAAGGCGGACCATCCGGATGAGAAGCTTTTGCGAAAGTATCATAAGATGAGCGGACTGCCGCTGAAGCGGTTCTTCAACACGAGCGGCATGCTGTACCGGGAGCTGGAACTTGCGAAGAAACTGCCGGATATGCCGGAGGATGAACAGTTCAAGCTGCTGGCGAGCGACGGCATGCTGGTGAAGAGGCCCTTGCTGATCGGGAAGGATTATGTCCTGCCCGGATTCAAGCAGAAAGACTGGGAGGAAAAACTCCTGTAGCATTCCGCGCCTGAGTATGTTACAATGCGGGCACAGCAAACAACGAGCGAGAGCGCTCTGCATATGATTCGGGTCTGTGATTGAAAGGCCATGCCAGCTACGGGCGAAGGGCTCCACGTAAACCGCTGAAGGAGAGTAGGCGGCGATCATGGCGTAGTTTAGAAGTAAGTCCTCGGAGAAACTCCGGTCAAGGCAAGTGTGGGGGCAAAGATCAGGTCAGCCGAGTCATATGCAGAGCGCTCTTTTTTAGGCCTGAAATTCGGAATGTACAAGTTATTAAGCGAAAAAAGTGATAAAACTACGATTTCTTGCTTTTGCACAAGGAATATGAAGTCCTCAGAATGGCACGATCGTAGTTTCATGATCGATCCGCCTCAAAAACTACGATTATGAGTTGCCGGCTTCTGCTTCAGACAGCCCTCGCTGCCCCGGAAGCACCGAGCAAAAGCAAAAAGTCGTAGATTTTATCCCCTTTTGATAGAAAAACTTGTACAATCCGAAATCGACACATCAGATCCATGTCGCTGATGCGACAGCCCCGTTTTTCGTGCTTTTGCATTGTAAGCGACACCTAACTGTGTTAAAATAAAGAAAAAGTGGCACAAGATATTGTGCCCGAAGGAGGTTGTTATTATGAAGACTGTTATTACCGGCAAGAATTACGCTCCTAGCGAAAAGCTCAAAGACATCATCGAAAAGAAGTTCGCGAAGCTGGACAAGTACTTCTCGGATGATATCACAGCAAATGTACTGACAATCAAAGAAAAGGGTACGTATAAGGTAGAGGCAACAATCAAAGCAAACGGAACGATTTTCAGAGCGGAGACCAGATCCGGTGATCCGTATGACTGCGTAGACAGATGTATTGAAAAGCTGTCGACCCAGATGAGCAAATTCAAGACCAAACTCCAGAAAAAGTACAAAGGTCAGAAGGATTTCGGATTCGAAGAGCTTCCGGACATCGAACTCGAGGAAGAACAGGAAGAACTCAAAGTCGTCAGAGCCAAGAAGTTCCAGCTCGAGCCGATGGGCGAAGAGGAAGCGATCATGCAGATGGAAATGCTCAACCACGACTTCTTCGTATATCTGAACATGGAGACAGACTCCGTCAACGTCGTATATAAGAGAAAGGACGGAAACTACGGCGTACTGGAGACAACATATTAAA
>CAMOXP010000066.1 GCA_946629205.1 uncultured Bacillota bacterium | reverse complement strand
ATCCAGAAGGCAACAGAGCTCATGCAGGAGATCGCGGAGTAAATCGCGGGATACGCCGCGAAGTAAAGGAAAGTATGTTACTGATCATCAACGACAGCAATGACGCGTATTACAATCTGGCAGCAGAGGAATATCTCATCGACCATTTCGATGAAGATATCGTCATGCTGTGGCGCAACGACAACACCGTTGTCGTCGGCAAAAACCAGAACACCATCGAGGAAATCAACAGAGACTATGTTGAGAAGAATCACATCAGCGTCGTCCGCCGGCTCACCGGCGGCGGCGCTGTGTTCCATGACATGGGAAACGTAAACTATACGATTGTTCAGGCCTACCGGGAGGGACTGTTCTCCAATTACGAGTACTTCACAGAATCTGTCCGGGATTTCCTGCAGAGTCTGGGCGTCCATGCGGCCCTGAGCGGCAGAAACGATCTGCTGATCGACGGGAAGAAATTTTCCGGGAACGCCCAGTGCGTCAGAGGCGGCAGGATGATGCATCACGGAACGCTCATGTTCAGCTCCGATGTGAAGGACATTTCCGGAGCCCTCACGCCTAACGCCGCGAAATTCCAAAGCAAAGGCGTCAAATCCGTGCAATCCCGCGTGACGAACATCGCGTCCCATCTGCCGGCGGAGCTTGCCGGCATGGATACGGCGGAGTTCCTGAAGCGGCTGTACGCATTCTATCAGCAGCGTTTCCCGGACGCGGTTCCCTATGAACTGACTGCAGCCGACCGGGCGGCCATCCGCAGGCTCACCGATGAGAAGTATTCCACCTGGGAGTGGAACTACGGCGCTTCGCCTGCCTTCTCCGTGTCGGCCAGCCACAAGTACGACTTCGGTCTGGTGGATGTCCGGCTGAACGTGGCGCGCGGACACATCAAAACCATCCGTATCTTCGGCGACTACTTCGGCATCCGGAGCATCGCTGAACTCGAACACGCTCTGACCGGCACCGAGTACCGGCGCGAGGCCGTGGCGCAGGCCGTTTCCGATGTCAGAATCGGCGACTATATCAGCGGGATGACACCGGAGGAATTCGCGCAGCTTATAGGTGGATCCCAAGATGCGCCTTAAGAGCTTCCTGAAGAATCTGTGAGAAGTTCACGTTTCGGGCAATTGCTTCTTCGTTGAGCCATTCAGGTATCGACAAAGTTTTCTTGACTGATTTCTTGCTGTTTCGTTTATGGTATTCCAACGTATCACATGCAATGTAACTTGCAAATTCATTATCACCCGGATTCAGCCATCCTATTTCCGTTGCTTCCGGAATGGCTGAACCGTTTTTTTCATAGGTAAAAAGAACCAGGGCCAGAGCATCCTCCGCCATATAGATTGCTTCTTCTAACGAATCTCCACAGGTAATGCACTCCGGAACATCAGGAAATTCCACACTGAATTGACCCTCTTCTTTTGTAAAAATTGCAGGATAAACATACTTCATTCTCTTCACCTTCTCTACTTGATTCCCGCAGCTTTCATAATTGACTCCGCGGTTTTGACAGGGAGTTCTTTGCTTTTGTGGCGCGGTACAGTAAAAGATCTTCCGGTGATTGGACTGTACCACAAGTCGTGGCTATTCCCATGTCGTTGGAGTTTGCATTTGTTTTTCTTTAGCAACTTTATTATTTCCGACACTTTCATCTAATCCATCCCCCCTGCACGTCATATTGTAATACGTAATAATACGTACGTCAAGAAACTGTTTACAGATACCCCCTGGGGGTATATAATCAAACTGGAACAGGAGGACAATGAAATGAAGGACAACTGCTGCTGCAATACGAGGACTAAGGACCGGTCCCCGGAAGAATATAAGGATCTGATCAACCGGCTGAGTCGCATCGAAGGACAGATCAGAGGACTGAAGCGGATGGTCGAAGAGGGGGCGTACTGCCCCGACATTCTCAATCAGAGCGCGGCGGCGAGCGCAGCGCTGTCCAGTTTCAACAGAGTGCTCATGTCGAATCACATCAAGAGTTGTGTGATCGATGACGTACGGGCCGGAAATGATGAGACGGTAGACGAGCTGCTGGGCGTGCTCCAGAAGCTGATGAAGTAGGGAGAAAATGGAACAGTATTTGGTGACAGGAATGAGTTGCGCGGCATGTCAGGCACGGGTCGAAAAAGCGGTGTCCGCGGTGCCCGGCGTCGAAAGCTGCGCAGTGAGCTTACTTACAAACTCCATGGGCGTGGAAGGAACAGCGTCCGCGGAAGATATCATTAAAGCAGTCGAAAAGGCAGGGTACGGCGCCGGCCTCAAGGACGGAAGAAGGAAGGAGTCCGGCGGCGCGGATACGGCGGCCGGTCTTTATGCTGCCGAAGAGGAAGCGCTTAGAGATACGGAAACACCGAAGCTCAGGAATCGCCTGATTGCATCTGTCATTTTTCTGCTTGTGCTGATGTATTGCTCCATGGGGCATAATATGCTCGGCCTGCCGCTGCCCGGATTCTTCGAGGGAAACCCGGTTGCGGTCGGACTGGTGCAGATGCTCCTGGCAATCATTATCATGTTCATCAACCGGCAGTTTTTTACCAGCGGATTCCGATCCCTCGCGGGCGGTGCTCCCAACATGGACACACTTGTCGCTATGGGATCAGCCGTGTCGTTTGGGTGGAGCACGGTGCTCCTGTTTCAAATGACGCGGTATGCGGCAGACGGAAATCTGGGGGCGGCCATGGAGGGAGCACATGGACTGTACTTCGAAGCGGCGGCCATGATCGTGACGCTGATCACCATCGGCAAAATGCTCGAAGCCATGTCAAAGGGCAAGACGACAGATGCTCTTAAGAGTCTCATGAAACTGGCGCCGAAGACCGCCGTGGTCATAGCAGGCGGCGCCGAAAAAATCGTACCCATCGAGGATGTCCGGGTGGACGATATCTTTATCGTAAGGCCCGGCGAGAACATCCCCGTGGACGGAGTGATCACGGAGGGCAGCACAGCGGTGAATGAGGCGGCGCTTACGGGCGAGAGCATTCCTGTCGATAAGACAGAAGGCGACCGGATTTCCGCGGCCACACTGAATCAGACAGGATACATCAAAGCGAAAGCAACGCGGGTCGGTGAGGACACGACGCTTTCACAGATCATCAAAATGGTCAGTGACGCAGCTGCGACCAAAGCGCCGATCGCACGGATCGCAGATAAAGTATCTGGAATATTCGTGCCGGCAGTGCTCGTGATTGCGCTCGCTGTCATCGTGATCTGGCTCATCTGCGGCGCGGAAGTCGGCTACGCGCTGGCACGGGGCATCTCCGTACTTGTCATCAGCTGTCCCTGCGCGCTGGGCCTTGCAACGCCGGTTGCCATCATGGTCGGAAATGGCGTGGGCGCCAGAAGCGGGATCCTGTTTAAGACGGCACAAGCGCAGGAGGAGACCGGGCGGATCGGCACAGTCGTGCTGGATAAGACCGGAACCATCACAGAGGGCAGTCCGGTGGTGACAGATATCCTCCCCGCGGACGGCGTCACAGAAGACCGGCTGCTGGCAGATGCCTTCGCGCTGGAAAGCCGCAGCGAACATCCATTGGCTGCCGCCGTCGCAAAAGCAGCAGAAGCAAGGTCGCTGCAGCCTGCGCTGATCACAGAGTTTGCGGCAGCGCCGGGAAACGGGCTCTCGGGCATGTTGGAAGGACGGAAACTGACTGGCGGCAATCTGCAGTTCATACAGCGCGTCGCAGCAGTTGGTGATGAATACAGAGAGCAGGCTAAGAGGCTCTCCGAGGAAGGAAAGACTTGTCTCTTCTTCGCAGAAGGCGATGCTTTAGGCAGCAGGTTCCTGGGAATCATCGCGGTTGCCGATGCGATCCGTGAAGACAGCCCTGAGGCGATCCGGCAGCTGCAGAATATGGGGATCCGCGTTGTCATGCTGACGGGAGACAATGAACGGACCGCGCGTGCGGTCGGCAAGCAGGCGGGCGTAGACGAAGTGATCGCCGGCGTGAAGCCGGATGGTAAGAACAGAGAAATCAAAAGGCTGAAACGGACCGGCCGTGTGGCAATGGTCGGCGACGGCATCAACGATGCTCCGGCGCTCACAAGCGCCGATGTAGGAATCGCTATCGGCGCAGGAACTGATGTGGCAATCGACGCTGCGGATGTGGTACTTGCACGAAGCAGTCTGCTGGATGTGCCTGCTGCCATCCGGCTAAGCAGGGCGACGCTGCGGAACATCCACGAGAATCTGTTCTGGGCGTTCATCTACAATGTGGTGCTGATCCCGGTCGCTGCAGGCGCTTATGCCCACTTGACAGGATGGACCATGAATCCCATGCTCGGTGCAGCCGCCATGAGTCTGTCGAGCTTTTGCGTCTGTATGAACGCGTTGAGACTGAACCTCTTCGATGTACACAGCACCCGAAGAGATAAGAAGATAAAAGAAAAAACGAAGAAAGCAGAGGTACAGGAAATGGAAAAGACAATGAATATCGAAGGCATGATGTGCATGCACTGCGAAGCAGCCGTGAAGAAGGCGCTCGAGGCAGTCGACGGTGTGGAAGAGGCGGCAGTAAGCCACGAAGAAAACAAAGCCGTTGTTACGCTCAGTGCAGATGTCGCAGACGAGGTGCTGAAAGAAGCAGTAGAAGCGAAGGACTACAAAGTGCTGTCTGTCGAGTGATGTTGAGCGATGTCTGCTGAGCGGACTCTTGCATGGGGCAGGGCGTGGTGCTAAAATGAACTTTGAAGTGTTAATGAGGCAAATCAATGATTTGAGAAGGCAGCTATGTCGATCGTTTACGATTATTTTGGTGGATTATATCTGAACATCACAAACAAATGTCCCAACGCCTGCGAGTTCTGCATCAGGAATTTCACGAATTCGCTGGGCGACGCGGACAGTCTTGTGCTGAAAGAAGACCCGACGATAGAAGAAGTCAGAAAAGAACTCGCAAGCTGGGACGTGAACAGCTACGATGAGGTGGTTTTCTGCGGCTACGGAGAGCCGACAGAACGGCTGCCGGAACTTCTGGATCTGGCGCGCCACATCAAAGCCAGATACGGCAGGCAGATCAGGATCAACACCAACGGTTTGGCGGATCTGATCTGGGGCCGGCCGACGGCGCAGGATCTGAAGGGCGTGATCGACGCAGTTTCCGTAAGCATGAATGAGGCGGACGCACAGAAGTACTATGATCTCTGTCATCCCAGATTCGGACTGAAGTCTTACGATGCGGTCATCAAATACATCGAAGACGTGCGGGAGTACGTGCCGTACGTAGCGGCATCAGTCGTGACCTCCGCGATCTCTTCGGAATCCGTCGCAGCGTGCTATGCAAAGGCAGAAGAACTGGGCGTTGTATTTAAGATGAGATAACACAGACAGAAACAGGTAAGAACAGGCAAAGCCTGAACGATTATATTTATTACTTAAGGAAGTGAAGGTAAAAAAACGTGGAATGGATGACAACAAAAAATGAACCGGGCAAGACTTACCTGATGCAGGGTAACGAAGCAATTGTCCGGGGAGCGCTGGAGGGCGGCGTGCATTTCGCATCCTCCTATCCGGGCTCACCATCGTCCCAGGTGCTGGGAATGCTGGGACACATTGCCGAAGACCAGGGCTTCCGTGCTGAGTGGTCGACCAATGAGACCACAGCACTGCAGTCATGCATGGGCGCATCCTTCGCGAACGGCAGAGCTATTTGCATCGTCAAGCAGAACGGCCTGCTGTTCCACGGGGATACGATCCACTGCGGAGCGCTGGGAGGCGTCAAAGGGGGACTGGTTATCGTCAGCTCTGACGACCCGGATTCTCACTCAAGCACCAATGAGTTCGACTCGAGGCATATGGCAGTTTCAGCGAATATCCCAATGCTGGAACCAGCCAGCGTCCAGGAGACAAAGGACATGATCCCCTATGCATTCGAACTCTCGGAAGAACTCGAGCAGATGGTGCTCGTCAGAGTCACCACCAGGATCTGTCACGGCAGAGGAAGCGTCACCCTCGGTGAGATCCCTGAGAAAAGACCGTTCACACCGATCGGTCTCTGGGACAGAATGGTCGGTATCAACTGGCTGCACGGATTCCTCCTGGAAAAACTGGAGAGAGCAAGGGAGGCCTTTGAGGTCAGCCCGTTCAACCACTACACAGGTAAGGAAGACGCGGACAAACTCATCATCACCGGCGGCACGGGAATGAAATACGTGCAGGAAGCGCTGGAGGAATACGGCGCAGACGGCGAAGTCGGCGTGCTGAGTCTGGGATGCCTGTGGCCGCTGCCGGAGAAACTGATCCTCAAGCATCTGTCAAAAGCATCAAAGGTCCTGGTCGTCGAAGAAGTCGATCCGTTCCTGGAAGAGCATATTTCAGCGATCGCCGGCAAGGCGAGACTGAATGTGGAGATCCAGGGAAGAGCGGATCTGATCCCTTCGATCGGCGAACTGAATCCGGAAGTCGTCTTCAAGGCAGTCAGAGAATACCTCGGCGTTGAGCCGAAGTGCTGCGGCGAAGGCTGCCCGGCCATCGAAGGCGTGAATATTCCTGCCAGAGAGCTGACCTTCTGCGCAGGCTGTCCGCACAGAGCGTCCTTCTTCATCCTGAAGCAGGCCCTCCGCCAGGAAGGCCACAAGGGCGTCGTTATGGGAGACATCGGATGCTACACCATGGCAGGCCAGAGAGCCGGTCAGTACGGCTACCACTTTATGAGCTGCATGGGTTCAGGAATCAGTGCTGCGGAAGGTCTCGGACAGCTGACCAACTATGGATTTGATCAGCCGGTCGTCAGCCTTTGCGGTGACTCGACATTCTTCCATTCGGTCGTGCCGGGACTGATCAACGCCAAGATGAACGAAGCGAATATTCTGCACATCGTGCTGGACAACTCCGCGACAGCCATGACAGGATTCCAGCCGCATCCGGGCACCGGGCAGACGGCCATGGGCTTCGAGACAGAGAAAATTTCGATCACAGCGCTCTGCGAATCGCTGGGATGCAGAGTCTGGAGAGCGGATCCCTTCGATGTGGAGAACACGAAGAATCTGATCTGCGAGCTGATCGGTATGAAGGGCCTGAAGGTGCTCATTCTGGAGCAGCCGTGTGCTACACTGGCAGCGAAAACGAGAGAGAAGAAGAAGGTCTGGGTCGACACAGACATCTGCAGGGGTTCCAATTGTGGTTGCGACGGATACTGCAGCAGAGTCTGGGGATGCCCGGGCAACATCTGGGACTTCGAAAAGAACTGCGCTGCGATCGATGAAGTCGTATGCGTCGGATGCGGAGCATGCGCGAGCATTTGCCCGTCAGGCGCGATCAAGGTGGAAGGAGGCG
>CAMOXP010000065.1 GCA_946629205.1 uncultured Bacillota bacterium | reverse complement strand
GCTACCTTGAAGCCCTGTCCGATTTCACCAAGGAGTCTGTCCTTAGGAATCTTGCAGTTCTGGAAGATAAGCTCTGTAGTTGAGGATGCGCAGATACCCATCTTGTCCTCAGTCTTACCGATTGAGAATCCGGGGTCACCCTTCTCAACGATGAATGAGCTGATTCCGTGGTTGCCCTTTGACTTGTCAGTCATAGCCATTACTACGAATACGTCAGCATATCCGCCGTTTGTGATGAACACCTTAGCTCCATCGAGGATCCAGCAGTCTCCGCCGTCGGCCGCTCTTGTCTGCTGTCCGGACGCGTCTGTTCCAGCGTTCGGCTCTGTCAGTCCGAAAGCACCCAGCTTCTTGCCTGAAAGCAGATCCGGCAGATACTTTCTCTTCTGTTCTTCAGTTCCCCAGTTGAAGATCGGCCAGCAGCACAGTGATGTGTGTGCTGAGCAGATAACGCCTGTTGATGCGCACTTCTTGGAGAGCTCTTCAACAGTGATCGCGTAGGAGATGTGGTCTCCGCCTGCTCCACCATACTCAGTTGGGAACGGAACGCCGAGTAAGCCGTACTGAGCCATCTTTTCTACAGTCTCTTCCGGGAATCTGTGTTCCGCATCGATGTCTGCAGCAAGAGGTTCTACCTCAGTTTCGGCAAAGTCGCGTACCATTTTTCTTACGAATTCTTGTTCCTTCGTCAGTGAAAAGTTCATTCTATTGCCTCCTTAAATTATTATCATATTTGTTATTTTTATAACAAATCATACCGTAGTAATTAAAACACAAATCCCCCTATCTGACAAGGGGGATTTATGCATTATTATTGCAGAATTGCATATTATTTTAATGAACGTGCTGAAATAATCTTGCTGACTTTATCTTTCCTTCAGCGAACCGTCTCTGTAAGCCTCGACCAGAGCCCTGAGTTCCTCTCTTTCTCTCAAAAGCTCCCCGCCCAGATCTGTATCGACTACGAGCATCCGTTTGTCCATCTCCCGCACGACGTTGATCACCGGCGCGTGGAATACCTGCGTTCCGTCTTCCTGCAGCGGACTGTATGGTTTATGCTCTGCCAAGGCCATATGCCGTGAATTGATAAAGAATGTGTATCCAGCGATGCCCGTCGTCTTCTGGTATGCTTTTGACATTCCGCCGTCGATGATGAAGAGCCTGCCGTTGCCTTTGATCGGGCTTTCTCCGTCCTTGATCTTGACCGGAACGTGTCCGTTCAGGATGATAGATACATCCGGATCCAGACCGAACTCCTTCAGAATGTTCTCGCAGACATCCTGTCTCTCAATGAGTTTGTAATACGGAACGGTGTGCTCCTTATGGGTCTTCTTGTCATCGATCAGGCATCTCTCCAGCGTGGTCATCTGATCCTTGCCGAAGAGCGGACTGTTGGCCGACAGCCACAGATACCACATGATATCGCCGTTCCAACCCGGCATTTCATAATCTTTCGGATGGAAATACGCCTGACGCACATGCTCGTCAAGGTAATCCATGTAGGCTTTTCCTTTCAGAATACGCCCGTCGATTTCGACATCTTTGAAGCTGCCGTCCTTGTTCATCGGGATGCTCCCGTGATACAGCAGGTTGCCGTTTACGATCCTGTACAGAGCGCCGTGGGTAAAGAGGAATTTGATGTGCTTCTGCAATTTGTCGTTCTTTGTAAAGCCCGGCTCCAGAGCGTCCAGCATTGCCTCCTCTTCCGGCGTCAGTTTGTACGGATCTGCCGGATCGATGGTCGGGAAGTTTTTATCATTCAGTTCGTATTCTCCAAGAGGCAGCTTGATGGTTCCCTTCTCATAATCGATCTTATCGAGCAGAAGTCTGTGCTCAAGATGATATTCCGGATGCGCCATGATTCTCTGCCCTTCCACCTTGAACTGGCAGATGGAGATCGCTTTGTTCATCTTAGCCGCCAGTTCATCGTCGACCGGATCGTACTTGTTGCGCTCGATCGTCTTCGGCCAGAATGATTTACACGGATCATCGGCATACACCTCTGCCGCCATGGTTGCCAATGGTCTGAGGTTGATACCGTATCCAACCTCCAGCATGTCGAAGTTGTTGTACTTCGTATTGATCCTGAGCACATTCGTGATGCATGCCCAGCTTCCTGTAGCGGCCCCCATCCAAAGGATATCGTGGTTGCCCCACTGGAAATCCACATCATGGAAATCCATCAGATAGTCCATGATCTTGTCCGGTGCGGCGCCTCTGTCCCAGATGTCCCCGATGATATGAAGTCCGTCTACAGCCAGGTTGCTGATGCATTCGGTCATCTCGACGATGAAATCTTCAGCTTCCC
Source organism: uncultured Bacillota bacterium (assembly GCA_946629205.1). Taxonomy (GTDB): domain Bacteria; phylum Bacillota; class Clostridia; order Peptostreptococcales; family Anaerovoracaceae; genus Lentihominibacter. The sequence goes on along the minus strand of CAMOXP010000065.1, from coordinate 4,976 downwards.
TGCAGTCGACGATGGTTTCGACGATTTTCACATAATAGTCGCCCATATTGTACTTCGCATCAGCATGAAGAAGTTCATCAATGATGTAGGCGTACTGTTTCGGCAGTCTTTTACGAACTTTGGACTGTGTGTATTTGTTCGTGACCGATTTAAGGACCTGCGTCAGCTGGCTGATTGCGACCTGGCACCACTTGTCAAAGTCAGGTTCACTTTTTTTCCTTCGTTCCATCTCTGCTCTTGCGTTATATACCAGCGCTGCCAGCGCATCTCTCTCTTCAATGGACAGCGTCGGGCCAAAGATGTCATCGATTTTATTCCGGATTACGCCGGAGGCGCTCTTTAACATGTGTACAAAGGCATCATGTTCACCGTGGAGATCGCTCAGAAAAAACTCCGTGCCTTTCGGCAGACTGAGGATCGCGCTCAGATTGACGATTTCCTCTGTCGCCGCCTTGATATCAGGATATTGTTTTGACAGATTTTTCAGTAAAGCTCTGTTAACCAATGTTTTTTCCTCCTCAAAAACCCGCCCCAATGAGGCGGGTCGATCTGCTATTTGCCGTATCCGGTAAATTTCTTTTCTTTTTCCGTGGGGCGAAGGGCTTCTGCAGACGCAGGCTTCGGGTTATACACACGATAATCTCCGAAGTCTTCCTCATTGGTGACCGGCAAAAGACCGGACATCGAATAACTGCCGCCCTCCTGCACGCACTTGATTCTGAACAGATAGTTGTCGCTGCCCACCATCCTAAGGACATGGACTGTTACAACACCTGTCTCCGGATCTTTCTCAGAACCCAGGATTCTGAATGACTTGAGATGTGTGCTTCCAAGCCTGGCCTTGACGGCTTTCTCAGCGGCTTTATCCCTTGCCTTTTTCTTATTGTCTTTTGCCATAAGATCACACCTCCACTTCTTTAGTATGCTCTTTGGTATCTTTATACTATATATAGGGCTTTAAGTCAACTAGTCGTCGATGATACTGTCATCATCCTTGAATGCTTCTCTCCAGGCATCTTCCTTTCCGTCTCTGAGATCGTCCAGGTTATACGGCGTAGCCTGATAGAGATAATAGTTCAGCCAGTTTGAGAATAGAAGGTTCGCATGCCCTCTCCACCGGAACATGATTTCCTGCTGCGGATCGTCGTTGCGGAAATAATTGCACGGAACGTCGATCTTGACCCCTTTGTTAATGTCTCTGAAGTACTCGTCCGCCAATGTTGTCTTGTCGTATTCCTGGTGCCCCAGGACAAAGATCTGTCTGCCGTTCTCTGTGGATATGATATGCGGTCCAGCTTTTTCAGACTCTGCGAGGATCCTCAACTCCGGATGCTTCAGGATGTCTTCTTTTTTTGTGATCGCGTACCGGGAATGCGGCGCATAAAACAGTTCGTCAAATCCTCTGACGAGCGGATTGTGCTTGCGCATCGTGCGGTGCTCGAACACGCCGAACAGCTTTTCCTTCTGGACATATTTCGGAATCCCGTAGTAATAATACAATGCCGCCTGCGCACCCCAGCAAATGAACATGCTGCTGTAAACATGCGTCTTTGCAAATTCAAATATATCGCATAATTCCGGCCAGTAGTCAGCCTCCTCAAATTCAAGCTGCTCAATTGGGGAGCCGGTGATGATCATCCCGTCGAAGTACTCCTCCTTGAAATGCTCCAGCGTCGTGTAGAAGGACAGAAGATGCTCCTGGGATGTATGTGTTGATGTGTGCATGTCCATGCCGACCAGCTGCATCTCGATCTGCAGCGGACTGTTTGCCAGCACACGCGCCAGCTGTGTCTCCGTTGCAATTTTTGTCGGCATCAGATTGACAATGATGACCTTCAGCGGACGAATATCCTGTGCTTTCGCCCTGGCTCCTGTCATTGTGAATATGTTCTCATCCTTCAGCGCACCCGCTGCAGGAAGTTGGTCGGGTATGATTAATGGCATTTTTTCTCCTATTCTGATATGTTTACAGTTTTACTTTGTTGAGTGCCTGGTCAAGATCGGCAATGATGTCTTCAACGTTTTCGAGACCTACCGAAAGTCTGATGAGACCCGGATCGATCCCGGCTGCCAGCTGGGCTTCTTCAGAAAGCTGTCTGTGCGTCGTGCTGGCCGGATGGAGCACGCTGGTGTGAATATCGCCTACATGTACAACGATACTGCAAAGTTCCAAATGCTCCAGGAAATCCTCTCCTGCTTTCCTGCCGCCTTTGACGCCGAAGCTCATGACGGCGCTGGCTCCCTTCGGCATGTATTTCTTTGCCAGATCATAATACTTGTCACCTTCCAGTCCCGGATAAATGATCCAGTCGACCATCGGGTGGCCTTTCAGGAACTTCGCTACCGCTTCAGCATTCTTGACATGACGTTCCATACGCACATCCAGCGTCTGCAGACCCTGATGTGTCAGATACGCGTTCATCGGTGCCATTGTGCATCCCAGATCTCTGACGAGAACTGCCTTGAGTCTTGTACAGAAAGCCGCCTGCCCGAACTTCTCATAGAAGTTCAACCCATGATAGCTATCATCCGGCGCTGCCATAGTTGGGTACTTCAGATTACCGTCATCATCCTTCACAGTCCAGTCGAAGTTGCCTCCCTCGACTACACATCCCCCGATGCTGGTTCCATGGCCGTCTGCAAACTTCGTGGTCGAATGGGTGACAATGTGTGCGCCGTATTCGATCGGTCTGCAAAGAGCCGGCGTCGCGAGTGTGTTGTCTACGATAAGCGGCACCTTCATGGCATTGGCTACTCTGGCGAATTTCTCGATGTCCAAAACGCTCAGCGCAGGATTCCCCAGTGTCTCACCGAACAACGCCTTTGTGTTCGGCCGCTTCAGTTTCAGGATTTCTTCTTCACTCATGTCCTGATCAAAGAATTCCACATCGAGTCCCAGTCTTCTGAGGGTCACATTGAACAGATTGTATGTACCGCCGTAGATATTAGTTCCGCTGAGCACATGATCCCCGGCTTCGCAGATGTTGAGCAATGCGATCAAGTTCGCCGCCTGTCCTGATGATGTAGACATGCCGGCTGTCCCGGACTCCAAAAGCGCCATCTTCTGCTCAAGATAATCTACTGTTGGGCTTCCCAGTCTGGCATACATGTGGTTTGGACTGTCCAAATCAAAGAGCGCTGCCACGTCAGGTGCGTTATAGTACCTGTATGTTGTGCTCTGTATGATCGGCATATTTTGAGGCTGTGCACTCTGTGCTCTGTAAGCGCCGTGCACACATTTTGTTTCGAACTTGTTGTCTTTCATTTCTTTCATTGTTTCTTCTCCTGCTCCTCGCTTCTGTTTTTATACTCCGAGCTTTTTATCTGCAGCCTGCTCGTAATCCACATGCATGAAACTGCCTGTGGACACGGCAAGACATTTGCCCGTATCTTCATCATATGCTTTTGCAATCAATCTGATGACTCTGCTTCCCACTTGCACCGCTTCAGATTCAACGATGAACGACTTGCCTCTGAACGGTCTCAGGAAACTGATGGTCATATCGGAGGTGGACACGCTGCCCTCTGTCAGGCCGATGGCGTTGATTCCCATCGTCGTATCCATGATTGCGGAGATCACTCCCCCGTGGACTTCACCGCGGCCGTTGTCTTCCCATTTGAATTTTCTGTATCTAACGCGGCAAGACATTTTTTCCGGGTCGCAGTCTACGAACTGAGGATCGATCATGTCATTGAGCATGCCGAATCCATACCCTTTGATTTCCCCGATGATGTCCTTGACTCTCTTTTCAAAGTCCACTCCGACTTTGTTATTTTTGTTTGTCATTGTTGAATGACCTCCCTTTTTTCACGCTGTACTTCATTATACAACAAAACCCTGTTACATTGAAAAAGTTTTTGGGGTGAAAAGGTACTTTTACTTTCCTTCATTTCCTTTTATCATCCATGAGACGATTGTATCGTTATTGTCCTCAAGGCCGTAGATATGATCATCGATATACAGGCACCGGGAGATTCCTTCTTTATTCTCGTAGTTTCCGATTTCCTCAAGTTTTTTGCCTGATACCGCGAACTGAAGCACGCCGCCGCTTTCCTTTTCCCAGTTGAGATACGGGACAGCATACCATCCTGCCTTGCTATTGGCGGTCAGCGCCCTGTGATCATTCTGTACATCACTCGTAAGGTCTTTGTACGTCATGCTGTCGAGCACTTCGGGCTTCATCGGATCGCTGATATCAAAGAGCGCGATTTTGATGCCGTTTTCCACTTCTCCGAATTCTTCTTCTGATGTGGCTGTTCCTATGCCGATGATCATGTCGTCACCCTCCGGCACAAGCAGTGATGAAAAGCCTGTGATCTTGACGCTTCCCAGCATTTCCGGAGCCTCCGGGTCTTTCAGATCGATGACGAAGAGCGGATCCGTCTGCTCGTAGGTGATCACATAAGCCATGTCTCCGAGGAACCGGACAGCCTTGATCTGCTCGCCCGCAGCGAAGCCTTTGACCTTTCCTGCGACATTGAGGTTCTCATCGAGGACGTACAGATAATTCACGTCTTTTCCCTTGACAAAGGCCGTTGCCGCAACTCTGAAATATCCATCCTTTTCGTCCATGGCGAACTGATTGAGAACGCTTCCTCTCACGGATCCCTGTTTCGCAAAGGCAATCTTGCCTTTGCTGATGTCTGCTTTGATGATATAGGTACGCTCGTCTGCGCTTTCCGGACTGATATCTCTGTAATCGACTGTATAATCAGTCACATAGATGGCGCTGCCGCTGCAGTAAATATCGTCCGATGCGCCGAGAACCGCGCGGGTCTTTGATTTGATTTTGCCCTTCGAAGAGTTCACATCCACAGAACCGATGACGGCGTACGCCTTGCGGTACGGCTGCGGGAAACAGCAGATGTGGTCCGCTGCAAGCTTTTCATACTTCTTATCCGCGCCTGCATAAGGTACGTAGCGGTTTTCGCCTCTGTTCAGATAATCGTTGGTCACAACATAGAGATAACCGTCA
>CAMOXP010000064.1 GCA_946629205.1 uncultured Bacillota bacterium | reverse complement strand
CCAAAGGTGAGCAGCTCACAGTTTGGGGCTTTTGCATAAGAAACGCATTTGTCAATGAAAGCCGTCGGCGTCACGCATACGGGACATCCCGGGCCCGAGATCAGCTTGATCTTCGGCGAGATCAAATCGCGGATGCCGTTCTTAAAAATTGCGGCAGTGTGAGTGCCGCAAACTTCCATCAGCTTAAGCTGTCTTCCGTCATATGATTTTAGGTAGTCGATTACCTGCGCTATATCCATCTGATACCTCCGGCTTACGCCAGCTCCTCCAGATCCGCGAACAGGTCGATGATTTCCTGAGCCTGTTCTTTTTCCATGACTTCAATGGCGCAGCCCGCGTGCACCAGTACGTACTGGCCCACCTCGGGCGCCACCAGTCCGATATTCACATTGACGAGATTTCCGTTGAAATCCACCTTGGCGGTCACGCCGTCAATTTCCGTCACCCTGCCGGGGATCGCTACGCACATTGCTTACGCCTCCTCTTCCGGCAGTTTGCAGATATCCACCCAGCCGATCGCGTTCGAATACTTGTATATTTCATCGCAGGTCAGTTCGATAGCGCTGTTGCTGGAGCCGCACGCCGGGAACACGGTCTCGAAACGCTTGAGAGTCTCATCGCAGTATACGTCCACATCATCACGCGTCAATGCAAAAGCACAAACGCCGCCGATGGCGTGTCCTGTGTATTCCAAAACCTCATCGGGCTTCAGCATCTTCGCCTTGAAGCCGAACTGATCCTTGAATTTCCTGTTGTTGATCCTTCCGTCGCCGGCCATCTGCACGAGGATCGCGCCCTCGCCGTTAGGCTTCAGGAAGGACATGGTTTTGCAGATGCGCGCGCCTTCTACGCCGACCGCTTCCGCTGCCAGATCGACCGTCGCGCTGGACACATCGAACTCCATGACTCTGTCTTCCATTCCGAACTGACGGAAATATTCTTTTACTTTTTCTATCGCCATTCACTACCTCCATACAGTGCGCATTCATACAAAGCGCACTCACACAAAGCGCATTCTAACACTTTTGATGCTTTTCGTAAAGTGGTCTAATCCTGGATCAGATTCTCCAGTGTCTCATAGAGGACATCCGTCTGGACCGGCTTGGACAGGTGGGCGTTGAGTCCCGCCTGCATGCTCCGCTGCACGTCCTCGTCAAAGGCGTTGGCGGTCAGCGCGATGATCGGAATGGTCTTGGCATCCGGACGCTCCATCGCACGGATCGTCTTCGTCGCTTCCAGACCATCCATCTCCGGCATACGCACATCCATCAGGATCGCGTCATAGTATCCCGGTTCATGGGACTCGAATTTCTCGACTGCGATCTTTCCGTTTTCGGCCAGATCCGCTTCCATCTCTCTGCCCTCCAGGACCATCATCATGATCTCCGCGTTTACCTGCACATCTTCCGCCAGCAGGATGTGACGTCCGGACAGGTCTGCCTTGCGCGTCTCCTTGCTGATAGCGATTCCCTTCTTATTCATGGCCGCCTTGAATTCATCGATCACGGTCGCCGCAAAGAGCGGTTTCGCGAGGAAGCTGTCGACGCCTGCCGCCGTTGCTTCTTCCAGCACGTCCTCCCACTGATATGCTGTCAGTATGATGATCGCCGATTCGTCTCCGACGATTTCCCGGATCCTGCGGGTCGTTTCGATGCCGTCCATCTCCGGCATCTTCCAGTCGACCAGGATCAGGTTGTATGGATTCATACGCGCGTTGCGCAGGTTCACCATCTCAATGGCCTGGGTCCCGGATTCCGCGCTCTCCGCAGCGATGCCCGCCTTGCTCAGTACCAGCTGCGCGTGTTCGCAGGCTATCGGATCATCATCGACGATCAGAACGCACATCTTCTTCAGATCGACCGTATGATTCAAATTATCCGCGATCGTCCGCTCGGAATTCATGAGGGTGACGGTGAACGTGAATGTGGTGCCTTTGCCCTTCTCGCTTTCGACCTTGATGTCGCCGTTCATCATTTCCACGATGTTCTTGGTGATAGCCATGCCGAGGCCGGAGCTTCCGTATTTATTCGTCGTGGAGGAATCCTCCTGGGCGAAGGTGTCAAAGATGTGCGGCAGGAATTCTTTGCTCATTCCGATGCCGGTATCGGAAATCTTAAACTGCAGAGTTGTCTGCCCGTCGAATTCCGCTTTCTTCTCTGCCTCCAGTTCTACACTGCCGCCTTCCGGCGTGAACTTGACTGCGTTGCCGAGGATATTGATCAGCACCTGCTTCAGTTTCATGTCATCGCCGATGTAATACTCGTCGAGCTGCCCCTTGATGTGGCACTGGTAATCCAGACGGCGGTCCATACACTGGCCGTTGAACATCACGTTGATTCCTTCCAGCAGTTTCTGCAGGGAGAATTCTTCATTTCGCAGCACGAGCCTTCCGGATTCGATGCGGGACATATCGAGGATATCGTTGATCAGTCCCAGCAGGTGATCGGCGGAATCTCCGATTTTCTTCAGATAATCCTTGGTCTTCTCCGGTGTCTCAGGATCGTTCAGGGCGATGTTATCCAAACCAATGATGGCGTTCATCGGCGTCCGGATCTCATGGCTCATGTTGGACAGGAAGGCGGTCTTTGCTTTGTTTGCATCCTCCGCTGTGGTGAGGGCATCGCTCAGCGCCTGGCTCTGCTCCTCCAGCTGCTTCTGCACGGAGATTCTATAGTCCAGTTCCTCCTGCCGCGTACGGGCTTCCGCTTCCGCCGTTTCCGTCGCCAGAAGCAGCTGCATATTCTTCTTGTTCTGTATCAGGATGTACGCGAGGATCGCAAGCATGATCAGGATCGTCACAATAGACAGCAGGATACTTCTGTTGATGATCCTGTTCGAATAGGTTCCGATCTTATCGGTGATCACGCTTACCCGGATCAGATATGTCAGCATCCAGTTGGTCCCTTCGATGGGCGCGTAACTCAGCGTCTCGCGGATCCCATCGTATGTAAACTCTGTTTCTCCTTTAGTCAGATTTGCAAAATCATCACAGACTTTTTCGTAGGAATAGCCGTCCAGATAATCCGCGTGCTCCAAAGCTTCCAGCAGATTGTCTTCCACGGCGAGGCCGCCCAGGATCTGGTCAGTCAGGGCAACGCCGGTGTTGGTATAGATGTTCGAGAACGTCGCGTTTGTTTTCTGTGAATGCATCGAAACACCGGACAGCATCTCATCCATACTGATTTCCTCAAAGCAGACGACCAGTTTCTTGCCTGCGAGGTTCAAATCGACCGGCTGGGCGATGATGACGGTCTTGTCCTTTTGTTTCAGGTTTTTGATTGAGATCTCCGCTCCTTTGATCGTTTGGTAATTGAAGTTGTACTGATCGATATCATATCGCTGGCCCATGGATGTATGGATCACGCCTCCTTCATCTATGAAGGCGAACTTCTCCAGACGGAAGTATTTCTTGATCTTGGCCTGATACGCCTGCAGATGTTCCTCATCCTGCAGGTCTTCCGGTTCTATCATGCCAAGCGCGGTATTCATATCCTCGATCCGCCCTTTCAGGTTGTCCGCGACGACCTGCTCCCGGCGACCAGCCAGCTCATCCAGATACAGGTGACTGACGGTTGTGACGGATTCCTCCGCACTCTTCTTCGCGGCCTGCCCCATCCAAATCGTCCCCAATACAAGAATCAGCATGACCAGCAGCACCCCGCCAAGCGCGATCAGCATGCTGTTTTTTCTCAAGCCCTTTGCTGTTTGGTTCTTCTCCATGATGCCACCCACGTTACACTTATACTACAACCATTCCTGATACAGTCATTTAGCACGTATTTTCACGAATATTATTATAACACAAAAGCTGCACAAAAAAAAGGCGCGCCGCATCCGGCGCGCCAATTTCTTTGATTTTATTCTTTGTCTTTGTCCAGGATCTTCTGAGCCATTTCTTTTCTGCGTTCATCCTCATCAGGAAGCATTTCCGCATCGACCCATTCCTTCGCAAAATCCTTCTGCTGTCCGGCTGCTGCAGCCCTTGCTTTATTACTCTTCATCATGATGGCGAGAGAAACAGCAATGCCGCCCCACAGTCCGATGCATGCGATACACATCATTACGATTGCACTTGCGCTCATTGTGTTACCTCCTTTTTAATCATCATATCCGGGAGCGTCGTCCGGCTTCTGATAGAAGCTTGGCTTGCCCTTTACGAGAGTCAAAACGATCGTTCCGATTACCAGGAACAGAATGAAGATGACGCCGATCCAAAGCGGATATACATCATATCCATCCTTGAAGTAGGTGATCAGGTTGGAAACCGTCGTGTAGCCGAGAACGATTACAGTGACGATCTTCAGGCACCATGTCCACCACTTGCCAATGCTGAAGTTGGAGAATTCATTGGCTGCTGCTCTGATCTTTTCAGGCTTGAAGAACCAGCCGATCAGGATAACTTCTATAACGCCGCTGGCTACGATGCCGATGTTGTTTGCAACGTAGTCCGCGAGATCCAGGAAGTACAGACCCGCTCTTGTGACGAACAGGAATGATACGATGAACGCAGGAACCAGAACGACAGTAACTGCCTTTGAGTGTGACAGTTCCCACTTGTCCTGTACGCCTGTGATGACGGCCTGGATGATGGAGATCAGCGATGTGATACCTGCTGTGAACAGGGATACGAAGAACAGTACTCCGAACAGTGAGTTCAATGCAGGCAGTGTGCTGATAGCCGTTGGGAATACAACGAATGCCAGACCGACGCCGGCTGCTGCAACGTCTTCTACGCCGCAGTTCTGCGCATATGCCATGTAACCAATGATGGAGAAGATGCCGATGCCGGCGAAAATCTCGAATCCGTGGTTGGTGCATGCTGTCAGGAACGCCGTGTTGACAACGTCCTCTTCCTTCGGCAGGTAGCTGGAGTATGAGATCATGATCGCAAAAGCAATCGACAGGCTGAAGAATACCTGGCCGTATGCCGCTACCCATACATCCGGCTTGGCGATCGCGCTCCAATCCGGAGTGAACATGTAAGCGATACCGTCGATTGCGCCCGGCAGGGTGATTCCTCTGAAGAAGATCACGATGACGCACAGGAGCAGGATCGGCAGGCAGATTTTACATGCGATATCGATACCCTTGTTGATGCCGCCGTACATGATGATCGCTACTACGATCCACACGATGAAGAACGGCAGAAGCAGGCTGACGTTGATGCCGCCGACCTGTGTGATGCTGTCTGTGATCTGCAGGGTGTCTGAGAAGAACGACGTATTCGTGTCATCACCCCAGGTGCATCCGAAGGACTTGCCGATGTAGCAGAGTACCCATACGACGATTGCGAAATAGTAAACGGTGATCAGGAATGAAATCAGTACCTGGAACCAGCCAAGGAACTCGAACTTCGTGTTGATCCTTGCCAGTGTGCCAGGAGCACCTGATCTGTAGGTTTTCCCTAATGTGTATTCCAGAATAAGAATCGGAATACCGGCTGTGAGAATGGCAAACAGGTACGGGAAAATAAACGCGCCGCCGCCGTTTGTAGCTGCGATGTACGGGAATCTCCACAGATTACCGAGACCTACAGCGGATCCGATTGCAGCGAGTATGAAACCTAATTTGCTGTTCCATTGTGCTCTCAAAATAAAACACTTCCTCTCTAACAATAATAACTGGAAATAAAAAAAATAATAACTTGTGCATTATAACAAGATATTGCACTCAGTTATTATATATATCCAACAATAATATGTCAACGTACTATTGAAGCAAATTGTGAAGCAAATCAGGTTTCAAATCATGATGCAAAATCAGCGGATGATTTTGGCAACGATGTCGACGAAATTCTTCTCGATATAAGTTCCCCTCTTCATGACGATGGGAATGCCTTTGTTCGTGGAGATTCGGATGTTCTCATCTTCCTGTATGATTCCCACAAGCGGGCTTGTGAAGCAGCTTGCGACTGTAGCCAGATCCGGCATATAGCCTTCCCGCATCAGTTCGACATTGACTCTGTTCAGCACGACATATATGTCTGAGAGACCATTGTCACGGAGGAAACGTTCTGTCATCTCCGCATCGCGGCTGGCCGCATATTCCGGCTCCGTCACGATCACTGCCCTGTCCGCAGGTTCCAGAGACACCTCAAGCATCTCCCCAATCCCTGCCGGGCAGTCGATAATGATGTAGTCGAACACTTCCTTCAGCTTGGCGCAGAGAATCTCCATATGCAAAGGCGTGATATCCCGCTCATCCAGTCTGGGGGCAGCCGCCATGAAATAAAGGGAGCTGAATCCATCCACCCGGATGATGGCTTTGCTGATCCTGCAGATTCCGGAGATGACGTCCATGATGTTGTAGACGACTCTGTTTTCCATGCCAAGATAAAGGTCCATATTTCTAAGACCCATATCCATATCTATAAGCAGCACATTATAGCCACGCTGTGCCAGCGTCGCTCCCATGTTCACCGAAAACATTGTCTTGCCGGTTCCTCCCTTTCCGGAGGCAACCAGTAGAACTTTACCCATCATCCTACTCCAAAAAATCAAATCCTCTGCTTTTTACATTGTGCATGGATTAAAGGAAATAGTCAAGAAATAATTTGTCAGACAATGCAGTTGCGGTTTTCATGTGATGTATCCGAGACCTTTCATGCTCACGTAGTTCCCGTCGCCGATGATGATGTGGTCGATCACCGGGATTCCCAGCAGTTTCCCCACCTCGACCAGTCGTTTCGTCGAATCGATGTCCGCATCGGAGGGCGCCGGGTCCCCGCTCGGATGATTGTGCACAAAGGCCACGGAGCCCGCGCTCCTTCTCACGGCCGGACTGAAAACTTCCCTAGGGTGGCTCGGCGAGGAAGTCAGATCGCCGACGGACACCTCACGCTCCTCCAAAATCTCTCCCCGCGCATTGATCAGCAGACATTTGAAGTGTTCCTTCGTCTCATACCGGAGTCTCTCCAGAAACAGATTCGCGATATCCTCCGGGTTCCGGATCCTGACTCTTTCCTCTGCCGGCAGGCACGACAGTCGCTTTCCCAGCTCCAGTGCCGCCATCAGCAAACACACCTTGGCGTCTCCCATGCCGGAGACTTTCTTCAGTTCCTCCGGGCTGCACTCCGCCAGGTACCGAAGCCCCCTTTCATCCAAAGCCAGCACTTCTCCGGCCAGTTCCATGACCGATTTCGATCTGGTTCCCGTGCCCAGAATGATCGCCAGCACCTCCACCGTCGACAGACTCTCCGGCCCGTCCCTCAGCAGTTTCTCCCTCGGCCTCTCCGAAGCCGCAAGCTGATGCATCTTCATCTCTCATCCCCCTTTCGTTACACGCATCGGATCTCCCCGATTCAACCCAGCGCAGATGTCCGGTTCTTCCCTGCACAACCGTCCGTGCTTCCGGCGCGGCTCGTCCCTGCTTCCGGCAAAACGACACGCG
>CAMOXP010000063.1 GCA_946629205.1 uncultured Bacillota bacterium | reverse complement strand
GAGACATATAAGTTATATCTGTATGAGGAGAATTCATCATGGAAAACAACAAAGTAAACGTAAAGATCTACGGCCAGGAGTACACGATCTCCGGTGATCTTCCGAAGGAGGACATCATCAGACATGCAGCCCGTGTGGATGCTAAGATGTATGAGATCGCGGACGCAGCGAAATCCGCCGGCGCTTCCCCTCAGAATATTGCGATCCTCGCGGCAGTCAACATCGCCAGCGAGCAGGCAATGAGCGCGAGCGAGATGGCAGAGCTCAAGAGCATGAACATCCAGCTGGAGAAGGATGCGCAGCACTATGTCCAGCTCTGGGACGAGACAAAGAAATCGTTCACGGAGTATAAGGAAGAAACGCAGGCCATCGTTGCGCAGAAGGATGATCTGATGCAGCAGCTGCATGAGAAGGACGCTGAAATCGAACGTCTCAAGGCGGCGGCAGAGGAGTCCAAGGCGCAGATCCAGAGCGGCATGGAAGATGTGATCAAGGAAGTCGAAGGCAAGTGCAGAGAGCTGGAGAGCAGCTTCTTCGATCTTCAGATGGAGAATCTGCAGCTCAAGAAAGAGCTGGACAAGTACAAGAACGGTACCGGCGGATTCTAGGCGATTCCAGACAGACTAGATGAAAGAAAAGACCTTACACGTTTTAGAATACGATAAGATCATTGCAATGCTAGCTGACCGGGCGAGCTCCGAAATGACGCGAAATGTCATATCGGAGCTTCAGCCTGTCTGCGATGCGCGTATCATACGGGAAAAACAGCAGGAAACCACAGAAGCGGTAAAGCTCATCACAGCGAAGGGGCCTTTGCCGGTAGGTGGTTTTTATGATATTGCGGGAATGGCAGGATTCGCCAGAAAAGGCGGCGTTCTGACCATGGCCCAGCTGCTGCAGATCCTCTACAACATGAAGGCTGCGGAGCGGACGGTCGCCTTCCTGAAGGGAGACGACGTGCCGGCGCTGCCTCTGATCGAGTCCATCATCGAGATCATCGCCGTGCATAAGGCTTTTGCAGCGGAAATCGATCGCTGCATCATCTCGGAAGACGAGATGTCCGACAACGCATCGGCGCAGCTTCGGACCATCCGGCGGGCCATCGTCCGCCAGAATGACGCGGTCCGCGCGAAGATCAATCACATCCTGAATTCCGAGCGGACGATCCTGCAGGACGCCATCGTGACCATCCGCAACGGCCGGTATGTGATCCCGGTCAAACAGGAACACCGGGGGCGGGTGCCGGGGATCATCCATGATCAGAGCGGAAGCGGAGCCACCGTGTTCATCGAACCGCAGGCCATTGTCAACCTGAACAATGAGCTGCGCCAGCTGGAACTGGACGAACAGGCAGAGGTGAACCGCATCCTGGGCGAGCTTTCGGCGGGCGTTTCGGAGCTGTATCACGACCTGGTGAACAATCAGAAACTGCTCCTGGAGCTAGACCTGATCAATGCCAAGGGCAGACTGTCCGTGGATATGTACGGAGAAGAGCCCGTCATCGGCGAAGGGGGAGAGCTGAGCCTCAAGGCGGCTTCTCACCCGCTCATAGACAAGAAAACCGTGGTGCCGGTGAACATCAGCATTGGCGGAGACTTCCGGACACTGGTAGTGACCGGACCCAATACCGGGGGTAAGACCGTCACCCTCAAGACAGCAGGGCTTTTGACGCTGATGGCCCAGACAGGCCTTCATATACCGGCTGCGACCGGAAGCAGAGTGCCTGTGTATGAAGAGGTCTTCGCGGATATCGGCGACGAGCAGAGCATCGAACAGAGCCTGTCCACATTCTCCTCCCACATGGCCAACATTGTGGAGATCATGAGAAGCGCGGACGATCGGAGTTTGGTGCTGCTGGATGAGCTCGGCGCAGGGACAGACCCTACGGAAGGAGCCGCGCTGGCCATTTCGATCCTGGAGAGCCTGGCGGAGCGGGGCGCCAGCACCATCGCCACCACACACTATACAGAACTGAAGAAATACGCCATCTCCACCGACGGCGTCGAGAACGCCTCCATGGAGTTCGACGTAGAGACACTGAGCCCGACCTACCGGCTGACCATCGGCCTTCCGGGCAAATCCAACGCCTTCGAGATCTCCAGAAAGCTGGGCCTGCCCGATGAGATCACAGACCGGGCTGCGGGACTTCTGGAGCGGGGGGATATCGTCTTCGAGGATATCATCACCGCCATCGAAGAGGACAAGAAGGCCGCTGCAGAAGAGCGGGCGGAAGCAGAGCGGATCAACCGCGAAATGAAGCTTTTGCAGGAAGAGCTCGATGCAAAGGCCAAAAAACTGGAAGAAAAGCGCGAGAAGGAGATCCAGCAGGCAAGAGAAGAGGCCAGAGAAATCATTTCCGAGGCGCAGGAAACGGCCGAAGACTTCCGGGAGGAGCTCAAGGAGATCGCCCGGCTGGAGAGCATGGGCGAGCGGACGAAGCGCTTCGACGAAGGCCGCAGGAAGCTCCGGGCCGTGGAAAAGAAAAACAGAAACACGATCAAACGGGAAACCAATGACAAGCCGGTCGATCCGGCGGCGCTTTCCCTGGGAGACCGGGTGAAGATCCTCACCCTGGGCCAGAACGGCGAAGTGTGCGAGCTGCCGGACGAAAAGGGCGATCTGCAGGTGCAGGTCGGCGCCATGAAGATCGGCGTCAATGTCCGGGATATCATGCTCATCGACAGACCGCCTGCGAAGCGGGCAGGCAGGAAACGGGCGTCCGGCTACGGTTCCATGTACCGTCAGAAAGCCCAGACCATTGCAATTTCCATCGATGTGAGGGGAAAAAACCTTGACGATGCAGTGATGGATGTGGAAAAATATCTAGATGACGCCTTTATTTCGGGCCTTCCGGAAGTAACTATCATCCACGGGCGCGGAGAAGGCATCCTGAGCAAAGGCATCCGGGCCGCTTTAAGGAAAAACAAGAACATCAAAGACTACCGCCGCGGTTCCTTCGATGAAGGAGGAGAAGGCGTGACGGTGGTGAAATTCAAATAAAAGAGAAAGAAGGAAAGAAAATGCTTCAGTATGTTGACAAAATCGCAGATCTTATAGCTCCTCAGGTAGAAGGACTGGAGAAGGACGAAATCAAGAAGATGATCGAGATTCCGGCTGACAGCAAGATGGGAGACTACGCGTTCCCGTGCTTCAAGCTGGCGAAGATCCTGAGAAAAGCGCCGCCAATGATCGCCAAGGGCATTGCGGAGGCGATCGCAGACGATCCTGTCTTCGAAAAAGTCGAGCAGGTAAACGCCTATGTGAACATGTTCATCAGCAAGGAACAGTTCGCAGGCGAAGTCGTTTCGGAAGTGGTCGCGAAGGGCGATGACTTCGGCAAGAGCGATATCGGCGCTGACAGACCGGTTATCGTGGAGTATTCCTCCCCGAATATCGCCAAGCCGTTCCACATCGGACACATCAGAAGCACTGTCATCGGCGCGTCCATTGCCAGGATCTACGATTATCTGGGATTCAAGGTCATCCGCATCAACCACCTGGGCGACTACGGCACCCAGTTCGGCAAGATGATCGTGGCCTACAGACACTGGGGCAACAAGGAAGATGTCGTCAAAGAGCCGATCAAGACACTGCTCGGATACTATACGAAGTTCCACGAAGAAGCGGAGAAGGATCCGTCCCTGGAGGATGAGGCGAGAGCAACCTTCACCAAGCTGGAACACGGTGAGAAAGAAGAAACAGAACTCTGGCAGTGGTTCCGGGATGAGTCCCTCAAGGAGTTCAACCGCGTCTACGACATGCTGGGAATCACCTATGATTCCTACGCCGGCGAGAGCTTCTATTCCGACAAGATGCCGCGCTTCGTAAAGGAACTGGAGGACAAAGGCCTCATAGAAGAGGACGAAGGCGCCAGACTGGTGCGTCTGGACGACTACGGCCTGACCCCGGCCCTCATTCAGAAGTCCGATGGATCGACTTTGTACATCACAAGGGACATCGCGGCAGCGGTTTACCGTAAAGAAACTTATGACTTCTATAAGAATATCTACGTTGTAGCCTCCCAGCAAAACCTGCATTTCCAGCAGTGGATCCAGATCCTGGAGCTGATGGGCTACGAATGGGCACGCGACTGCGTCCATGTGCCGTTTGGTCTGGTTTCACTGGCTGACGGCACCATGTCCACCCGTGAAGGCCGTGTCGTCTTCCTGGAAGACGTGCTGAACGGCGCTGTCGACAAGACCCGCGAGATCATCAAAGAGAAGAATCCGGATGCAGACCCTGAGATGGTAGAGGAGGTTGCCCATGCAGTCGGCATCGGCGCCGTCGTCTTCAACGAACTGTCCAACTACCGGATCAAGGATTACGTGTTCTCATGGGATCATGTGCTGAACTTCGAAGGCGAGACCGGCCCGTATGTACAGTACACCTACGCCCGCAGCTGCAGCATCCTCCGCAACGCCGGGGAAGATGTTGTCGCAAAGGCAAAAGAGGGCTTTGATCCGTCCTACCTGACCAGCGAGAGCACTCACGCGCTGACCTCACTGCTCTACCGGTTCCCGGATGTCGTTCTGGAAGCCGGCGAGAAGTACGAGCCGTCCATCGTCACAAGACATCTGGTGGACATCGCCCAGGCCTTCAACAAGTTCTACCACGATGAGCACATCCTGGTGGACAATGAGGACGAGAAGGTGGCTAAGGTGGCCATGGTCATCGCCGCCCAGACAGCCATCCGCAACGGACTGGATCTGCTTTGCATGAAGGCGCCGGAGAAGATGTAGGAAGACGCAGCCCGGGATACAGCCGGGACGTGAGGATTTTGCATGAGATACGAAGGTAATATTTACAGACCGCCCAGTGAGGCGTACAGCCTGTTGGTGCAGGTCACTGTGGGATGCACGCACAACAAGTGCACATTCTGCAGCATGTACAAGGATAAAAAGTTCCACATCAGGAAACTGGAAGAGGTCCTGGAGGATCTCGCCTGGGCCCGCAGGGCCTACCCGAGGGTGGAGCGGATCTTTCTGTGCGACGGAGACGCGCTGGCCCTGTCCCTGAACCGGCTGATGCCGATCCTGGACTATATCCGGGAGAACTTCCCGGAATGCGAGCGAGTCACCGCCTACGGCAGGGCAGAGGACGCCCTGCGCAAGACGGACGAGGAACTTCGGAAACTGTATGAGGCGGGTCTGACGATGGTCTATGTGGGCGCCGAATCCGGCAGCGAGAAGGTCCTGAAGGAGATCAACAAGGGCGAAACACGTCAGGAACTCATCGACGGCGTCCGGAAAATCGAAAACAGCGGCATGAAGGCGTCCGTGACATTCATTTCAGGTCTTGCCGGCAAGGCAGGCTGGGAAGATCACGCCATCGAGACCGGCAAGATGATCAGCGAGATGAGCCCGTCCTATGCGGCGCTCCTGACGCTCATGGTGGACCCGTCCGTGCCGATCGCCGAGGAGATCCGCAGCGGCAGGCTGCAGCTTCTCACGCCGGAGGAAGTCACGGCAGAGACCCTTCTGATGCTGGAGAACACCAACGTCACAAAGAAGTGCGTCTTCCGCAGCAACCACGCGTCCAACTACCTGTCGCTGAGAGGCGATCTGCCGGATGACAAGGAATCGATGATGGCAGTGCTGCGCGAGGCTTTGGACAATCCGAACATGTTCAAAGACGAGAGATTCCGCGCGCTGTAATGTGGGCGTAGGACAGGACCTGCCGTGGCAGGCGGTGGGATCCGCCCCGACTTCAATAAATTGTGAGAGGATAGTACATAATGAAAAAGAAAAAAAGTGCGAAAAAACAGCAGCAGGAGCAGATGATCCACAAGGAGGACGGGAATATCCTCCAGGCCCTTGGCGTCACAAGAACAGTGATCCGCCCGAGGGAGGAGGTCGATATCCAGCTCCGCGAGGACCGGATCGGACGGTACTTCAAGAAGTACCTCAACAAGTTCGTCTTCGTTGAGTTCTCCGATGAGTTCATGGCCGGCAACAAGGCAGGGCACCTGATGAAAGGGGTCCCGGTCCCGCTCCGCCGCAAGGAGGTCAAGGAATTCGCCGGCGGGCATGGCATCGATTTCCTGGTCCTGGCCGAGAACATGGCCTGGGTCATGGGCTGCGATCCGCATTTCAAATACACAGAGAACTACTGCCAGATTCTCCGGAAGCTGTACAACTACAAGCTGTACGAAGGTATGATGAAAGAGGGCAGAGACGCAGCGGAGAACGGCGAGATGGACAACGCCTGCATCCACTTCCGGGCGGCGCTTTGCATGAAATATGACTACATGCACGCTATGTATTCCTATGCGCGCGCCTGCCGCGTCATGTACGAGCACAGCAAAAACGAAGAGTATATCGGACGGTTCAAGGCCGAGTCCCTCGATTGGTTCGAGATCCTGACCGAGACCCACCCGCGCTTCGCGATGGGCTACTACTATTTGGGTTACTCCTACCTGAACATAGGTCTCTACGGCAAAGCCAAGCTTGCCTGGCAGGACTACCTTAAGTTCGGGCGCAACGGCAAGGACCGCCGCGAGATCACCAAGCGTCTGAATCAGATCGCTCATCCGGTCGCCATCGAGGACGGATGCCTCAAGATCGGCGCCGGCCGCTACGAAGAGGGTATTGAGATCCTGGAACCGTATCTCAAGAGCCAGTTCAAGGACTGGTGGCCTTTGCACTACTATCTTGGCCGCGGCTACGTGCAGGCGGACCGCATCTCTGATGCTGTCACTGAGTTCAAGAAGGTCCTGCAGATGAACGGCAGCCACCTGGAGACCATGAAGGAACTCCTGCTCATCTACGAAGAACAGGACGACCGCGCCAACATCAAGAAGTACTCCGAGAAGATCAAGCTGATCGAGGAGGCTCAGGCAGCAGACCAGGCCCAGCTCGTAGCGGATACCAAGAAGGAAAACAAGCGACTGGAGGACGAAGAGCCTAAACCGCTTCCCGAAGAGGACCGCGAGAGCTTTGACACCAGTGAACTGGACGAGTTCGAACCCGAATCCGCTCTGGCGGCAGCGCACGCAGAAGCAGAGGCGGCTGATGCTGAAGGGGATACTACCGTAAGCGCTGATGAAGCAGATGGTTCCGGTGCAGAACAGGCGGGAGCAGCTGATGACGCCTCCGGCAATACCGGCTCAGATGCGGGCGGAGACACCCGTGCTGACGTCGGCGAGAAGACATTGCGGAAAGCTATACGCAGAAAGAAAAAATAGAATAAAATAATGGTTGACATGCCCTGGCGGCAGTTATATAATAATCATTGCCGTCAGGCGAGAAATTAATGATCCGAGGTAGCTCAATGGCAGAGCAACCGGCTGTTAACCGGTAGGTTGTGGGTTCGAGCCCCACCCTCGGAGCCATTTTTTTAGAAGAGTTGTCTATGTGCCGGCGTGGCGGAATAGGCAGACGCCCGGGACTTAAAATCCCGTGGGTAGT
>CAMOXP010000062.1 GCA_946629205.1 uncultured Bacillota bacterium | reverse complement strand
CCGCCGATGAGCTTGGAGTAGCTCATGTCGTTCATTCTGGCTGCTGCGTTGATGCGGGCGATCCAGAGCTTTCTGAAATCTCTTTTCTTGTTTTTGCGGCCAACGTATGCGGAGCGGAGTGCTCTCATTGTTGCCGGCTTAGCTGCTCTATATGTACTGTGCTTAGCGCCGTAGAAGCCCTTCGCCATCTTCAGTACTTTCTTATGTCTCTTGTGTGCGTTTAAACCTTTTTTAACTCTTGCCATTTCGTACCTCCTTACTTGCTCAGAACTTCCTTGATTCTTGCGTGATCTGCACTGGTTAATGTAGTGGACTGTCTGAGTCCTCTTTTTCTCTTCTGGCTCTTCTTAGTAAGAATGTGGCTCTTGTATGCTTTGTTTCTCTTTACTTTTCCGGAACCTGTTAATTTGAATCTTTTGCATGCGCCTCTGTGAGACTTCATTTTGTTTGCCATATCTTCCTCCTATTGCTACATAATTAATTGACGTTATTTGTCCTACTTATCCCCTCTCGGCGAGAGAATCATTGTGAGACTCCTGCCTTCGAATTTCGGCTTCTTCTCGACGACGCCGACATCCGAAACGGCTTCAGCGAATTTCTCCATGACTTCCTGTCCTGTGGAAACGTAGTCACGTTCTCTGCCCCTGAAACGAAGGCTGACCTTCAGCTTGTTTCCGTCTTTCAGAAACTTGGCGCCGGTCTTGGCCTTGACCATGATGTCATGCTCTTCAATAAATGTGGACAGCCTGATCTCTTTGATCTGTGTCGTATGCTGCTTTTTCTTGGCTTCTTTTTCCTTTTTCTGCTGATCGTACTTGAACTTGCCGTAGTCAAGAATCTTGCAGACAGGCGGTTCAGCCTTCGGGGCGATGCATACCAAGTCCAGGTTCTTCTGCTCAGCAAGGCTGAGTGCTTCGTCTCTGGACATGATTCCAAGCTGTTCTCCATCGGCAGAAATGACTCTCATTTCTTTGGCACGAATTTCTTCGTTGATTAAAGCTTCTCTTGCTATTGTTCTGTACCTCCTTCGTACATCAGCCGTGTTCACACGGCATTATAAAACGCGGATACAGAAAGTATCCGCGCAAAAAAAGTCTCAGGACTTCATCTTCGTATCAACCCGGGCGCTCATGCCCCCAAGGTGAGAAGCGGATAACTTCTGCTTACTGCCTCAAGCATATTACCATAGAGCGGGCGCCATTGCAAGGACTTTTTACAGCAAAGTCTCCAAATACGCTGCTGCTTCCTCGATATCTTCTTCTGCAAAGACCTTAAAGCCTGCGTCACGCAGCATTTCGACGGCCAGTCCCTGGCCCGGAACCTTGGTGTCCGTAAAGGTTCCGTCGTAGATAAACTTGCTGCCGCAGGACGGGCTGTCCTGTTTCATGATACAGAACGCCACGTCGTTTTCCTTCGCCAGCCGCACTGCTTCCACAGCGCCTTTGGTGTATTCCGCTGTAACGTCCACTCCGGTGCAGGCTGTGACCTTATCCCCCTGCCTCTGTGAGTCCGGACGCGGGGTCGGAAGCCCGCCGAACACTTCCGGACAAATCGGGATGAGCCTGCCCTCTTCTTTCCACTTGAGGTAGGTCGGATGTGTTTCCGGCACTTCACCGCCGTCGTATCTTACCACTCTTCCGCCGTACAGGCATTCGCTCGTCAAAATCTTCAGCATGATGTCCTCCTTCTCGTTATCTGTGATCGTATGTCATATTATACTGCAAAAGCATCTTCTCCTGCAAAAACATCACTTCCCGACTTCCTCCAGGAATGCTCTGGCTTCTGCTGCACCGCCGCACTTCCGGAAGCTGTCGGAAATGGTCGCGGCGGACTCCCTGTAGGACGGATCATCCAGAACGGTTTTCAGAGTGTTCAAAATCTCATACTCGGAAATGCCCGGAAGCCTGACGCCTGCGCCCAGTTCTTCTGTTCGTTTCGCGACAGCATCCTGTTCCGGTGTCTGCGGGAACAGCACCAGCGGCACGCGGAAGTACAGCCCTTCTGACGCGGAGTTCATGCCGCAGTGGGTCAGGAATGCGTCGGCGATCTCCAGCACTGCCATCTGGTCGACGGATTCAAAGACCCGGACATTGTCCGGCAGATCTTCGAAATGCTCCGGATTCGTGCCCATGGAGATGATCACTTGCCAGTCTGTCCTGCCAAGCGCGCTGATGCAGTTGCGGTAGAATTCCCGATTCTGATTCACGGTTCCCATGGAGATATAGACTGTTTTCTCCGCGGTCTTTTCCATGGGCTGCGTGACAGGCCGGATGGACGGACCGATGAAATGATACCTGTCAGAGAAGGTCTCCGAACAGGGCTGGTAGTATGCGGAGGTGTAGACGATGGTATTCGTTTCGTTGTCGTTCTGTACGACATCCAGAATGTTTTTGACCGGATAGCCTTTCTTCTGCAGCCGCTTCAGCTGCTTGTTGATGCGCGGCATGCTAAAAAGCATCTTTCCGATTTCCGCTGCCCCGTGCTTCATATACTGGGATGAGTACTTGTTGAAGGCAAAGGTCGTCGTCGATGACACGAATGGTATATCGTGCTTCATGGCGGTAAGCTTGCCCCAGTAGGCCACAGAATCCGCCACGATGATATCCGGTTTGATCTCTTCCATCTTCTCCGACACCATGTCGTCCAGCGCCAGCGTCGACGATACCAGTAGTTCTGTCGCAAAAGCCATATCCTTGCCGACCCGGTCCGCGTTTTCCTGACTGCTCATATCCATGCCGATGTCGTAGTCATCACAGCCGATGAAGACAGCACCTGCCGCTTCGACCTTCTCGCGGAATGGCTCAAAGGTGAAATAGTAGACTTCGTGCCCTGCGTCCGTCATCTCTTTGACCAGGCCCAGCGTCGGGTTCGTGTGCCCGTGGGCCGGAATGCAAAACCATGCAATTCTCATTGCCTTGTCCTCCCTTCAACAGTTTCCTGTATATACGTGCTCCAGCTTTTGCCCGGCGTGCTCCGCCAACTGATAGATATGCTCCACATCTGTGGCCTCCCTGTCCGTCATATGGAACGTCGGGAAAAAGCGGGAAATGTGCAGCGGGATCCGGCTGCCGATCCTGTTTCCTGCAGCGTCGGTCAATCCCTCGATCCAATCGGTCATCTGCTCCATCTCCTCGAAGGAGTCGTTCTCCCCGGGGATGATCAGCGTGGTCAGTTCCACATGGCAATGGCGCACTGCTTCTTCGATGAACTCCATGACCATGCGCCGGCTGCCGCCGAGCACCTTCTCGTAATACCGGTCGGTAAAGCCTTTGAGGTCGATGTTCATGGCGTCGATGTACGGCAGCAGTTCCTCCAGTACGGCAGGCTCCGCTGTGCCGTTGGTCACCATCACGTTCTTCATGCCCCGCTCATGCACCAGGCGCGCCGTGTCTCTGACGAATTCGTAGCCAATCAAAGGTTCATTGTAGGTGAACGCCACGCCGATGTTGCCTTTGCTTTTGTAGGATGCGGCGGTGCGCGCGATGGTCTCGGGGCTGATGCGGTCCGCTCGCTGCTTCGCTATCGACAGGGCTTCCTCCGACCAGGAGATGCTGTTGTTCTGGCAGAAGGGACAGCGCAGATTGCAGCCGTAACTGCCCACGGACAGGATCAGGCTGCCCGGCATGAAACGCCTGAGCGGCTTCTTCTCAATGGGATCCAGCGCCAGGGACGTCACGACGCCGTAGTTGCCCGCCGTGACTGTGCCGTTCTCGCAGATGCGTCCGCCGCAAAAGCCTGCTCCGCCTTCCGGTATCTCACAATGTCTGAAACAAACGCTGCACTGTGCCATCTCACTCATGCCTCACAACTTCGAACCGCTGCAGTTTCACCGACTCGAACCGGTGGATGCCTGCTTTCTGCTTGGCGATATCGATCTGCTGCTGCACGGTGTCTATGCCGTCCAGGTCCGGGAGCAGCAGTCCGCGCTTGCCGACACTGCTGACGATGACGCCGTAGCGTTTCACATCCAGTTCATCTTCTGACGCGATGTCTTCCGGCTCTCCAAGAACGTCCACGCTGATCTCAAGACGCGGCAGCTCCTCCGGTCCGATCGCGGAGAACCGCGGGTCTCTGGTCGATGCGCTGATGGCGTTGTTGATGATCTCACGCGCTACGCAGTCCGTGGTCGGTCCGGTGGTTCCGATGCAGCCCCGGAGGGCACCGTCCTTGTGGATCGACACGAAAGCGCCTGCCTTTGCATGAAGCATTTCTTCCGGCACGTCATCGGGAATGTCGATCACTCTGCGGTTCAGGATATAGCTTTCCAGCGACTGGCGGGCCAGTTTCACATAAGGATCCTCCTGTCCGCGCCGCCGGGCGAGTTCTTCTTCTGTCTGCTTGAGATACTGGGCGAGGAAACGGCGGCTCTCATCTTCGCCGGCAGGATAGAAGGTGCAGACGCCGTATCCGACGCCGGTCACATCCTGGTGGGACAGCGCTTTCGCCTCAACTGCCATGCCGTCAAACGCTCCCGCCATGATGACGAAGGATCTGTGCCCGCACTCCGCCGCACGATCGCAAAAGCTTTCACTGAAATCGAACAGTTCCCCGAAGGCGCCGCGCCCGCACACATCCATGATGCGCGCGTCGTACTCCGGTCCCTCCTTCGCAAAACCATAGGGGCCGTAGTCCTGCAGCTTGTGCGACAGGTCCCCGCTGGCGACGATCACCGTGCGCCTGCCTGCGTTCTCCGCCGCGGCGCGGATGATTTGCCCCATTCTGTAGTGGTCCGTCAGCGGAAGGCCCGAAAGGCCCACGCGGATGAGTTTGTAATCCTTCGGAGCGCCGGCTTTCTCGTAGGCTCTTTCGATGAACCAGAGCGGGACCATCGTTCCGTGATCCAGCGCTTTGTCACGCTCTCCCAGTGTGCCTGCCGGAAACTCCTGTCCGTCGGCCAGCCGGCAGATCTCGCCGACCAGTTCTGTGTCATAATCCACACTGAACTTCACGCTGCCTGCGCCAAACTGTGAAAAGGACCCCTTCGCTCCTTTTCCCGGTGATATATGGAAATAGTCCCCGTACAGAATCGAATGGGGACTGGTGACGACGATCGTCTCCGGCGCAAGCGCCGCGATCTCGTCCGCCGCCTGCTCATAGGCGCGTGTTGTTTCCTCCACCTGTGCCTCGCTTCCCTGTCCGATCTCCGGTACGATCATCGGCGGGTGCGGCACCATAAACGCAGCTAAAATCGACATATCCATTTCCCTCCTGCCGTCATTATTCCTGCTACTGTCTGTTATTTTGTCAGTCTCTTGACCATCGCCTTGCACTCGAAGGGTCCGCTGATATAGACTTCGGGATCGATGACTTCAAAGCCCAGCGGTTCATAGAACCCGACCGCTCCGATGCGGCTGTCGACGCCGATGTGCTCGTAGCCAAGCTCCCGGATCCAGTTTTCCGCTTCACGGACTGTCTTTGCGCCAAGTCCCGAGCCCCGGTACTCCGGAAGAACCACCACACGCCCGATCATGACCAGTTTGCCGAAACCGACGAATCTGGACGACGCTTCTGCGTACTCTGTTCCGTCAGCCTCAAAAAACCTGCATGTCGCAACCGGATATCCGTCTTCCAACAGCACAATATACCGCGTTCCGGAACCGTCATGCTCGTCGAATTCTTCCCGCAGCGAAATGTGATGCTGCCGGTTCATTCCTTCGATGCGCACTGAGTAAGCGCCTGCTCTCTGCCATTCCTCCTCCGCACGCATCACTTCTATATTAAGATTATTAAGATCCTGAAAATGATTACTCATCTGATTCATACTCTCCTTAAGTGTATTCTATACTTGCGGGACATTTCTGGCAATATCAGGTTCCCTGGATTGTTTTTGAAAAACATTCTTCAAACCCCTTCACAAAAGTGATACAATGATGGCGGATAATAACCAAATCAAATATTGACGAAAGGGGAAAACAGTATGTCAATCAAAGATATGATTCATGAGATCGAAGAAGCATCTGAAGATCTGCTGGTACCGAAGCATGAGGATCACCTCGCCAAGGAACTGCTTCAGGATCTGCTCGACAAGGCCATGACCGAAGAGGAAATACAGGCAATCGAGGAGAAGTACAGCCATCACTTCAAGGAAGATGAAATTCTGAAAATCATCCATGAAGCAAAGCTTGCGAAGGGCTTTGTCAAAGACTAAGTCGAGGCTGCAGCATGCGCTGCAAAAGCAAAAGCAACAGCAACAGCGACAACATCAAAAGAGGACCTTCATCGTGAGGGTCCTCTTTTCGTTGCATCATACCAATTGAATCATGTCGTTCAATCCATGTTGGTCAAGTCAGTTAGAACTCTACCGGATCCCATCCGTAGTCCTGATATTTCTTGACCGCAAGACCGTTGGCCTCAACGAAGTTCTTAACGGTCTCAGTTCTGACTGCGGCTCTTGCTTTATCGTCAGAATTGACCTTCATGAACGCATCGTATTTGTCGCCGAAAATCTTCTTGGCAGTCGGTTCGAATTCGCTGCCGTCACCGACCTGTTCGAAGCTTTCCACCTTGTAGGTGTCTTCGTCCTTGACCACGTGCATCTTGCCTGCGTAGTTCCCGCCGGACTGATCAACCAGCGTATCTCCCTCGACGGTGTAGTTGTCGACCCAGAAGCTTCCGTACACATCAACACTTCCGTCTTCGTTTTCGACCTTGTCAACGATTGTAACGGTCGGGATGCTGACCATACCTTCCTGCACATCATAGTCCTTTGCCAGTTCGGTCGCTACGTATTCATAGACCGCACCTTCGACGGCGTCGGTTCCTGTGTAGCCATACTGGCTGTAGTCTGCTGCAGGTTCCGTGGCCTCCGTTGCTTCTGTGGCTTCCGTTGCTTCTGTTGCCTCCGTGGCCTCTTCCTCAGAGCCGCTGCTTCCGCATGCTGTCAGTCCGATGCACGCCATCACTGTAATGATGCCGAGCAAAATCATCAATTTCTTTTTCATACTTTCCCCCTTGTTCTACTTAAAAACAATTACGGTTTTATTATACACAATTTGGTATTCACCGCAAAACATTCTGCATTTGTTTCTATCTCACGACGATCTTAACGGTCTTCGTCCCGGCTTTGCGGTTCTTATTCGCTTTGGAGGTTGCCTTCACATAGATGGTGCATTTTTTGATTTTCTTCTTCAAGGTGATCTTGCCGGTCCTACTATTGATTTTGACCTTGGATTTCTGGCCGTTGGTAACTTTTTTGACCGAGAAACGGACCTTGGAAGAACCCTTTGAAAGGCTGGTTACTTTGATCTTTTTCTTAGACGCTTTCACCTTGAAGGTGGTCTTGCCTTTGCCGATGGTGAAGCGTGCTGTTTTGCTGCCGGCGTAATTGGCGCTGGCGGGTGTGATCAGGACGCTAGCCAAACGGCTGATCACGAAGATCACGGTTTTCGAAGACCACTTCACCATCGACTTC
>CAMOXP010000061.1 GCA_946629205.1 uncultured Bacillota bacterium | reverse complement strand
ACACTCATGTCACACACGGCAACGCAGCGCATCTCTGTAAGGATTTTACGCGGGGCTACTGTCCTCGTCACAGTCTCTTATTCAATTACCATGACATTCTATCGTCTGAGCAAGTAAAAGTCAAGGGGTGCAAGCAAACGGATCATTCTTGTTATTCTGGTGGTTTTCTTGTGATATGATAGTGATATGATAGTAAAGGGATTCCCCGCACAGTCTGAATCGTTAAGGAGAACGAATGATATGACCGATCGAGACTTCGAAGCATTTCTTCTGGAACAGGTGCGCAGAGAAAGCGCTTTGTACTATGGCATAATGATAGCCCTTGGATGCTGCGCCATTGCCTGCATCGTTATGGCGGCTGCAGCTGTGATCGTATTCGGAAGAGGAGCGATTGGCATATCGTTTAAGTTGATCGCAGTGTTTGCGCCCTTTGCCGGAGGATGCTGCGCGAGCAGGTTCATCGCACACAAAAACAGTACAGCAGCGGAAGAAATGGTCTGTGCTTTGGAAGATCCGGAATGGATGATTCCGGACGATTATATGGATGAAACAATAGACGCCCGTTTGGAAGTCTGCCACAAACTAAAGTCTATCCGGGGATTGATCGTCTCCTACAGCATTCTCGCAATCGTGCTCTGGGCAGCAGGTCTGCTCTTCATATTTCTTTCAGAACTCGGCACGTCTGATTTCGATCTGATAATGCTTCTTGTTGCTTTTGTCATGTTCGCTATGGCGCTGAGTCTGTCGATCCTTGCCGTCGCGCATATCATGGATCTTCCTGCCGCGCGGAGATACCGGCAGCTTGTTGACGAAAATCTGGAAAGCGAACAGTAGAGCGAATAGTAGCGCGAATAGTAGATAGTACGTACAGGATCCTACCCGCGCCGTTTCCACATGCAGTGGATAACAAAGGCGCTCAGGATGCCGCAGACGAACTTGGTCACGACGAAGATCAGGACCGTATAACCGTCGGTAACGTTGGAGACGAAAGCAAGGGATCCGCCGATGACGAAGGAACCGCTCAGGCTGAAAGCAGCCACGATTTCTTTGCCCTCGTCATCCATGCGCCCGTACAAAGGCATCACGGCCAGGGATGTGGCGCAGGTCATGAGAAGCGACACGGCCGCAGTCCCGTTGATTCCGATCCGCTCCGCCACCCCGTTGATTCCTTTGCGGAAGAACTTCAGGATCAGCTCGGACAAGACAAGGGCGCCGGCGATGATGATCGCGGACTTGAATACGATGAGGATCGCCTCTTCCACAGACTCCTTACTTGCGTAGGCCAGGCTCGGAACGAAGACGCCAATCACGGCCACCGCGAACATAATATAAAACAGCCAGTTGATGACCCGAGCAAAACCCATAAAGAACCCGGTTGTCCCCTCCGGAACAAAGCGCAGGCAGACAGCAAGTCCGGCGCAGATCACGAGGATCGGAATAAACTGCCGCAAAAACAGACCGATCGGCATCCGAAGCATGAGCTCCGCCACGATCAGCCCCGCCGGTATCATGATGATGCCGACGATGAATCCGCGGAACAGGAACGGGTAGTCCTGCTTGTCTATGGACGCCATGAACACAGGCATCTGGAATGTGATCGCCTGTCCGAGCAAAGTCCCCAGCACCACGCCGCTGAGCACCAGAAGCTGCGGCGTCGCCGCGATCTCACGGGAAATGAAATAACCGCCCATATCCGGCGCCAGGATCGCGCCGATGATCATCGACGGATCAAAAAAGAGAAGATCCGACAAATCCATCACCTGCTCCGTATGCCTGCGGATAAACTCCGTTCCGACCGTGCAGATGCTGACGATCGGAATCACCATCATCCCCATCGTATAAAGACCCGCGTCAAACTTGACCTCCAGCCCAAGCCTGCCGCCGAGAAACTTATCTATAAATCCAATCGCCGCGAAAACCAGCATGATAACAATAAACGCATTCATAACAAGCCCATTGTAACACAGAAAAAATCAAAAATGTGCCAAAGGGACGGTTCTTTTGACACATTTCCAGCCAAATTTTGACATCCCAAAATCATAAAGGTATACTTATGGAAACATACCCCAACGGCAAAAGCAAGGAAACGAGTTGCAGGAAATCAATAATGCAGATAACACACTATAAACTGAATACACCTTGCCGCATCGCCCTCCTGACCGACATGCACAATCAACCGTGGGAGGACGGTCTTCGCGTGCTCGCAGCAGAAAAACCCGACCTGATCTGCATCGCAGGCGATCTTCTGCATGATGATTATCATTCTTCCTTTGAAGAGGAAACGAACATCCTGCCTTTTCTCCGCGCGTGCGTCAGCCAGGCGCCCACTTTCTTTTCGTTCGGCAATCATGAATGGTGCATGACACCGGAACAGATCGAACAGATCAAAGACTTGGGCGTTACGGTTCTGGACAATGAGTGGACAGAGTGGACAAGCTGCACCGACTGCAATGACTGCACCGGCTGCTCTAACGGTGCTCCGCATTCTGACGGTGCTCCGTGCTCCCGGCAGACCCGCCTTCTGATCGGCGGCCTGACGCCGGGCGTAGTCACAAAACAACGCAAGCCCGACTGGCGCAGCGATCCCACGCCGCCGGACCCCAAGCTGGAATGGCTGGCGGAATTCGAAAAACAGGATGGCTGCAGAATCCTTCTCTGCCACCATCCTGAATATTATCCAACCTATCTTGCAGACCGGAATATCGATCTGGTCCTTTCCGGCCACGCCCACGGCGGGCAGTGGCGTCTGTTCGGACGCGGACTGGTCGCACCCGGACAAGGATTATTTCCGCGGCTGACCTCCGGCGTGCATCCCGGCGCGCGCGGCGGAAAGCTTATCATATCCCGCGGTATGGGAAACGGGACATGGATCCCACGGATCAACAACCCCTGCGAAGTCGTGATCATCACATGACTCCGCTATCACAGCATGACGCCGCGCCCACAGCCTAACTCCGCGACCACGAAGGGACCCCGCGGTCATCACATGACCCCGCAATAGTAACGCGACGAACGCTACTCAAAGGTATACGGTCGATGCTGTGAGCCCCTCCTCCGTTGCCGTCACAACAGACGCAGAGCATTTTGCTCCATACTTTGGCAGGGACGCGGTTCCCGGATTCACAAACAGAATGCCGTTGTGTTCTTTGATCACAGGCTTATGGGTGTGCCCGTAACAGACGGCGGCGCAGTTCTCCCTGCGGGCCAGATAGGCCGCGTTATCCAATGAGAATTTCACATCTTCCACATGCCCGTGAATGACAAGGATCTTTCCGGCAGGGGTTTCTACGACCTTAAATTCCTCATCCCATCCGCCGTCACAGTTGCCATGCACGGCGTAAACCGTCTGGCTGTAGATCTCTCCCAGCCGCACACCGTCGCTGCGGAAATCCCCGCAGTGGATGATGCAGTCAACAGGGTTGTTTGCAGTAACCCTGTCATACAGCGCAATTGCATTTTTCAAGTTTCCGTGTGTATCGCTTACAACAAATATTCTCATAACAAGTCTTTGATTCCTTCGTGTACTCTGACGGCCACCTTCGGGTCGTTCATGGTGTAGATGTGCACGCCGTCGACGCCGCGCTCGATCAGCTCACGGCACTGCTGCACTGCGTAGTCGATTCCCGCTTCATATAGTTCTTTCGGCTTATGCTGGTAGCGCGCGACCAGTTCCGTAAACTCATGAGGCAGGCTGGCGCCTGAAAGCTGCACGGTTTTCTCGATCTGACTGGCCTTCACGATGGGCATGATCCCAGCCGAGATCGGTACCGTGATTTCATCTTCCCTCACTCGCTCCAGAAAGTCAATGAACTTGCAGTTGTCAAAGAAAAGCTGCGAGATCAGCACACGCACGCCGGCGCCGATCTTGTACTTCAGATTCTGAATGTCCGCGTCCAGGGAGGTCGCCTCGTAGTGCCCTTCCGGATAGCAGGCGCCGAGGATCTCCAGTTCGCCTCGTGACTTTCTCTGGATCTCGATGGCCAGTTCGTTGGCATGGGCAAATTCCCGCTTGATATCCTCGCCCGGCACGATATCCCCCCGCAGGGCCATGATGTTTTCGATCTTTGCATCCTTCAGCATCTGAATCATGGTTTTGACATCCTCCAGACTCGAGTTGATGCAGGTCAGATGGGCAAGAGTCTCGATCTTGTACTGCTTCTTGATGTTAGACGCGATCTCGCAGGTCGAAAAATCCGCCACACTTCCGCCGGCGCCGTAGGTCACGCTGATGAAATCCGGCTCCGTCACCTTGAGGATTTCCACCGCCTCATAGATCGAGTCGCGGTTGCTTTTGCGTTTGGGCGGGAATACCTCCAGTGAAAACACTGGCCTTCCCTCTTCTCTTTTTTTCTTGTAGATTTCTGGTATCTTCATAATCTCACCTGTATGAATTTCTCACCTGTACAAATTAAATGTTACGATGATCCGGTCCTTGCGGCTTCTGCCGCCGACCTCCGCCAAGGCGATTTTGCCTTTGCCCCGGAGGGTGACCCGGTCTCCTTCTTCGACGATTTGGTCGACCTTGAGGCACTCCACACTGTTGACCGAAACGATCCCCCGCCGGATAGCCTCCGCCGCCTTCGCCCTCGATACTGCAAAGGCAGACGAGACGATGTTGTCCAGCCTGAGCGAGGCCACTGTGTCGCGCTTTTCGACGATGCTCACAAGCCCTGTGTCGAGGGCGCCGATCGGCAGGATCTCTACGGTCAGGTTCGTGCGTCCCGCCTTGCCGTAGTTCAGTTCAATGAACTCCGCAACTCCGGTCTCCACGATGATATCCGCGCCTCCGCCCGTCTTCGCGTCCGGTCCGCGCACGAGGATGTCGCCGGTCACTTCCCGGTCCAGTCCCAGCGCGAGCAGGGAGCCCAGATAGTCCCTGTGGGTCAGGACCCGTCCGCCCTTCGGCGCCGTCACCCGCACAACGCTCAGCAGCTCCGCGATTTCCTCGGGGACCCGGCTGGCTGCGCCTGCCGCACTGTCTCCGACCGCACCAGCCATGCCACCTTCCGCACCTGCCGTACCACCGCCCGCACCTGCCGCGCTGCCCGCCGGCAGTTCAATGTAATCCGGCAGAAAGACCGGCATGCACCGCTCCGCGTCTGCGTAGCCTCCGTAAAAAATATATCTCACCGGGAGCTTCCTGCTTTTGCAGTAGTCTTCCGCGATCTTTCGCTGATGCATGTCGAGGAAATCCCCGGCGGTCAGCATGTACTTGTCGGATGCTTGGCCGATCTTGTCTTCCAGCCTGGCGATCAGCAGTTCGTCGTTATTCATCCTTGTACTCCCCGCTGCTTTGGCTCATACAGCACATACGTATTCTCGAAGCCAAACTCTTCGGAGCTTGTGACACCGATGATCTTGAACCCGTTCTTCTGGTAGAATCGGATGTCCTCTGCGCCGTTGGTAAAGAGCATGATCGGCAGGCCGACCTCGTCCGCGTATCTGCAGGCTGCCTGAATCAGCCGGGAGCCTCTGCTCTGCCCCTGGGCGTCCTCTGCAACGCAGAGCAGATCCACGTACAAACACTTCTCCGGAATGGCCGCGAGCTCTGCCTCCGTCCTGTCCACCTCATCGAAAAAATCCCACCATCTCTGCTGGTCTTCCTCGCTGAGCCGGGACGCGGCGGCATAGAATTTCTCACTGTAGCTGCCCGCCGCCCGGAAACGCTCCTCTGTATAGTTCTCCTCCTCCGAGAACATGATCATGAGCACCTCTTTGAGATCCTCATCCAGGCTGTAAGCACATCCGTAACGGAAATCGAAGGCCCCGTAAAATCGTATGACCATTTCAATGGCCGCCTGACGGTCTTCCCAGTCCGGAAAGGCCCCCACGAGCTTGACGTAGTTTTTGAAAGCCCGGGTCATCATCCCATAGACCTGTTCCAGCTCCTCTTCTTTGATTTTATAGAGTTCTTTGATTTCTGGTTTCCCTGTTTTCATGGTATAATTCTACCACAGGAGGCAGATGTTATTATGAATAAATTCAGCAAATATTTCGATCACACGTTACTGAAACCCGAAGCGGGTCCCCAGGACATCCTGAAGGTCGTCAGCGAGGCTGTGTCTCTTGACGCCGCCGCGGTGTGCGTGAACGGATGCCACGTCCGCTCGGTCCGCCGCTTCATCG
Source organism: uncultured Bacillota bacterium (assembly GCA_946629205.1). Lineage (GTDB taxonomy): Bacteria > Bacillota > Clostridia > Peptostreptococcales > Anaerovoracaceae > Lentihominibacter. Next base: position 1,321 of record CAMOXP010000061.1, on the reverse strand, counting down.
ACGCGTCGGGCGCTGACGTCAAAGTCGCCGCCGTCGCGGGCTTTCCCCTCGGCGCCATGTCCACCAATGCAAAAGCATACGAGGTCCAACTGGCCCTTGAGGATGGAGCCGACGAGATCGACCTTGTCATGAACATCGGCCATGCAAAGGCCGGAAACTGGGCTTATGTCGAGGATGAGGTGTACACCATCGCGGAGATGTGCCATGAGAGCGGCGCCATTCTGAAGCTGATCATCGAAACCTGCCTGCTGACGGATGAGGAGATCGTCCGCGCGTGCAGGTCGGCGCTTACGGCGGGCGCAGATTTTGTGAAAACCTCCACCGGGTTTTCCTCCGGCGGTGCGACCGTGCACGCGGTCTCTCTTATGAAACAGGCCCTCGCGGACGCAGACTATGACGGTCACATGAAGATCAAAGCCTCCGGCGGCATCCGCACGCTGGACGACGCCCGCGCGATGATCGAAGCCGGCGCCGACCGCCTCGGCTGCAGCGCTACCGCAGCGATACTCGCGGAATATGAAAAACGCGGATGATACCTCACCCGCGCACCCTCTTACAGCAATCCAACGACAATAAACTATACAGGAGTTCAAATATGAATTACGGTAGAAAATTCTTATACATTATCATTTCAGCAGTCGGTATGATGATCCTCATCACCGGCATCTGCTACAAGACCGGCTATTTCCCGGGCCATTCCGACGCCAGCGCCTTCGGCTGCCTGGTCATGGGCACGCTTCTCACCGTGCTCGGTCTCATCAACCTGCACCGAAGCTGACCCCGTCCGAACCCGCTCAGCAGATCCGCGGCAGGCCTTCACCGTAGAGGACGTCGAAGCGGCGTGTTGCGCCCAAGTGGGTTTTGATGAACGCGCCCTCGCCTTCCAGCACGCGTCCGATCACGACGGCGTCCTTGCCATGTTCGACAGAACGCATGGCGGCAAGCGCAGCCTCGGCCTGTGCCTCCGGGACGACCGCGATCATCTTGCCTTCGTTTCCCATGTAGAGCGGATCCAGTCCGAGAATATCCGAGAAACCTTTTACCTGAGGGCTGACCGGGATCGCGTCCTCGTCCAGTTCGATTTTGCATGCGGAGCTTTCCGCGATCTCATTGATGACAGTTCCTAGTCCGCCGCGCGTTACATCGCGCATGGTGCGGACGTCGATGCCCGCTGCGAACAAAGCGTCGACAATATCATTCAGCGCTGCACAGTCGCTTGTGATGTCATTTTCGATTTCCATTCTGTGGCTGAGAATGCAGGCGTGATGATCACCCAGATTGCCGGAGCAGAGGATCACATCCCCCGGGCGGCAGTTGGCGC
>CAMOXP010000060.1 GCA_946629205.1 uncultured Bacillota bacterium | reverse complement strand
GCGTGCGGGTGGTTCGGGTTCAGAGCGTTTGCCTTGAATCTCTTGACCGCATCCATGTCCAGCATTTCCTTCAGCACATCATAGTCCCATGTGTAGATTTTCTGCTGCTCGTGAGAAGTTCTGAATCCGTCGAAGAAATGCAGGACCGGAACCTTGCCTTCAATCGCGGAAAGATGTGCGACTGCAGCCAGGTCCATGACCTCCTGCGGGCTTCTGGAGCACAGCATCGCGAAACCAGTCTGTCTGCACGCCATGACATCGGAGTGGTCTCCGAAGATGTTCAGCGCGTGTGTTGAAATGGTTCTTGCTGCTACGTGGATAACCGTAGGTGTTTCCTCTGCAGCCAGTTTATACATATTCGGGATCATCAGGAGCAGACCCTGTGACGCTGTGAATGTCGTTGTCAGCGCACCTGCTGCAACGGCTCCGTGTACAGCACCTGCTGCGCCGCCTTCTGATTCCATTTCTACGACTTTGACTTCTTCGCCAAAGATGTTTTTCCTATTCACGGATGCCCATGCATCTACGTTTTCAGCCATGACAGATGATGGTGTGATAGGATAGATTGCTGCTACTTCTGAGAACGCATATGCAACATGTGCAGCTGCAGTGTTGCCGTCCATTGTTTTTCTAGCTCTCATTCTGCTATCTCCTTTCATCTTAATTTTCTGCTGCCAGTGCTTCGCGCTGGACGTAGTTATACTCAGGTACCTGTCTTTCTGCGAGGAGTCCTCTGGAGCAGACATACTGGCATACGCCGCAGTTCACGCACTTGTCGTGATCGATTTCCGGATGTCCGTCGACCATTTCGATAGCACCCTGCGGGCAGTTGTCTGCGCAGTCTCCGCAGCCGATGCAGCCCTTGAAGCAGACTTCCATTCTTCTTTCCGGATCAGCTTCTGACTGGCAAGCCGCCTGCTTGACGCCGATATACGGAACCATCTGGATCTTGCCCTTCGGGCATGCTCTATAGCAGTCTCCGCAGCCAACGCACTTGTCTGTGTCGACCTTGGCGATTCCGAATTCGACCTTGATCGCGTCGTATCTGCAGACCTTGGTGCAGTCGCCGAATCCCAGGCATCCGTATTCGCATACGTCCATGCCGTCCAGATCGATTTTAGCGTCAACGATTTCTGAGCAGCTCTCATATCCGGCTTTCTCGAGTTTGTTGTGTCCAACGCCGCCGCCTGTGCATCTGACAAGGGCTACTGTTTCCTTCTCTTTCGTGAGATCGTGCAGTGTGTCGACGATGATCTTCTTTCTGCACTTGACCGCGCAGGTTACGCATCCGTCGCACTTGCTGTAATCGATGCGGGCAAATCTGCCGTCGATCTTATCGCCGTATACCATCTCGATGGCATCCTTCGGGCATGCCAAAGCGCAGTCTCCGCATCCGATACATCCGTATCCGCAGGCTGCGAGCGTTTCCTTTTCGTCTGCTTTTGATGAACATGGGATGAAATTGGTTGCGTCTGCAGGGATCATCTCGATGATCTCCTGGATACAACCGGAGATGCATGCCTCGCATCCGGAGCACTTCTCTTTATCGATGATGATCTCACCATCTTCCAGAGACATTGCGTCGAACTTACATCTGTCGATGCAGGTTCCCAGTCCGATGCATCCGTACTGGCATTCATCTTTCGCAAAGCCTGCTTTTTTAGCTGCATCACAGCTTTCACAAGCAGCCGCTGCGAAACGTTCCTTTCCTGCTGAGCATCCTGCGCATTTGACGTGAGCGATCATCGGCTCAACTTCTACAGGCTCTACTCCCAGGATCTGGGCAATTCCCGCTACTGCCTTACTGTCTGCTGCAGGACACAGCGTGATGTTTCCGCTCTCCGCAATTGCCTCGGCGCAAGCCTGGCAAGTCGGACAACCGCATCCGCCGAATCCGCCGCAATCCACGCCCGGCAGGAGCGCGAGAATCTGCTTAGCTGATTCCATTGTCATAGTTGTTATCCTCCACTTATCGATGATTTAACTACTGATTGTATTTTGTATACATGTTAGAACAAAATATAAAGCGCTTCCGATAGTTCGTTAAATTTCTAACGCCTCTGAACTATTTCAGCGCTTAGATTATTTTACCACTTCAACCGTTGGAGTCAAGCCATTTGAGGCTATTTCTTTTGTTCTTTTTTTCGTCCAAAAACAGGAATGTCGTTAATTATTTAACACAGTATCCCCTACTGTCTTTCATCCATCAGTCCGCTTCTGATGAGTTTGTTCAGCATAGTTGACCCGCCGATCAGCCACAGGATGTCATCCTTTGCCAAAATCGTGTCGATATCCGGGCTCACGATCGGCAGAACGCCCCTCTCAATTCCAACGATCGTTGCGCCAAAAGCCTGTCTGAGACCGCAGTTACGTATGGATTTCCGGATGAATTTGGAATTCCCGTCCAGCTGGATCGGCACGCAGACCAATTCGCCTTCCTCCGGAACGCCTTCAAATCTCTGGCCGTACATAAAGTCTTTAAGGGTCTTTGTTTCTGAATCCGTATATTCAATAGCGTCGTCTTTCTCTAAAATCATAGTGCATGCGTCCAGTTCGTCCCTTGTGCCCAGCATCTGCAGTATGTCTCCGTACCGAATCGTTTCATCGGCCGACGGCATATTCACATACCCTTTTTTGCGGATGATACGGATAATTGTCACGTTAAAGTCCCGCCGCTTTGTGAATTCGACGATGGTCTTGCTGAAATCAGGATCTATGATTTCAAATTCATCCACATACAGTGACTCGTTCAGCCACCGGTAGCTTTTGCTTCTTGTCCTGTCTTTCTTGGCCTTATCCAGCGTCCTTTCGGAGAAATTGGCGACGAAACGTTTCTCCATCGCGATGGTAACGCCGTTCAGCCACGCGGACCGGATGATGAAGATGATCGGCACTGCAGCGATGATCACCAGTATCACGTACGGTATATGGAATATTTTGCGCAAAACCAGAGCAATAAAGCATGCACCTATCAGCGCCCGCAGGGCCCTCATCGTGATCAGCGGAAGATGGTTTGAGCGGTGCTTGACCCAGAGTTTATAGAACAATGTCGTATTCGAATCGAACATGACATTGATGACCGGCAGCATCACCAGAATGATTACCGCAGCAGAAAGAACATTACCGGCAAAAACCGATCCGCTAATTTCCGCAATATATGGGATCAAGTGTCTTGTTCCCGCCCAGTAGAACAGGAACAGAATCGAGGAACAGATCCCCGTCCTGATGCAGACACGTTTGATGTACTGGTTCCAGTCACTGTCCTGAGCGTCTCGCGTCTGATTCTCCGATGTGTTCCGTCGCAAAGCCATCCGCGCCTTCTTCGGAAGTCGTTTGTCCAGGAACTTATAGGCCTTTTCTGCGTTTTTGATAAACAGAGGGGTCAGGAACGATGTGATCACAGACACGCAGACGATGATCGGATACAGGTAATCACTGATGACGCCAAAACTCATGCCGAGCGTCGCAACGATAAACGAGAACTCACCGATCTGCACCATGCTGAAGCCGCCCCGGATCGCTGTGTGCAGAGACTGCCCCGACAAGAGTATTCCGATGACGGAGAAGGTCATCTGACCCAGAATCACCACGATCGTTACAATGATGATCGGCACGATGTATTCCAGAAGCAGACTCGGAATGATCATCATCCCGACGGAAACGAAAAAAATCGCTCCGAAGAGATCTTTGACCGGCTTCACGAGGTACCGGATCCTGTCGGACTGCACGGTCCCGGCAAGGATCGAACCGGCAAGGAATGCGCCCAGAGCTGACGAAAAACCAATAAGATTGGCGATCACGACCATAAGAAGGCAAAGCCCCGCTGATACGATGACTACAAGTTCATCGTTGAGCAGTCCCGTTATTTTTTTCAGAACCGAAGGAATTACATACACGCCAATGAGGATCCACGCCACCAGGTAGATCAACATGATGAAAACCTGCTGTGCAAGCGCGACGCCGGAGACGTTTCGCCCAATGGAAATGGTAGACAGAACGACCAGCATGAAAATACCGGCCACATCTTCAATGACAAGCGCACCCAAAACCATCTGCGCAAAGGGTTCTCTCTTCAGATTGAATTCTTCATAGGATTTCATTATGATCATCGTCGAAGACATGGAAAGCATGCCCCCAAGGAAAATGCAGTCCATCTTGCCCCATCCAAGCAGCGATCCCACGCCTGCGCCAACGAGCATCATCATTGCCATGACAGTCGTCGCTACCGTGAACGCGCTGCCGCCCACCTGTGCGAGTTTTTTGAAACTGAACTCCAGGCCTAGCCCGAACATCAGAAAGATTACCCCCAGATCCGCCCAGGTGGAAATATCCTCCTGTTCAACAACTGTAGGCAGGTAATCGAAATGCGGGCTGATCAGAAAACCCGCGACAATAAACCCGAGTACAACGGGCTGCTTGAGTTTTCTGAATATGATTGTGACGATCGCGCTAGCCACGAGTATGAGCGCCAGATCGGCTACCAATGGTTCGAGATGCAAAAACTCCCCTCCTTAGTTGCTTTGTTATATTATTGTATCACATCAAAGAGGCGCTCTGTCAGTTTACTTATCTGTTGTCCGAAATTTCCTTCCAGTGACGCAGCTGGTGAAGGAAGTCGTTCCTCAACAGGCACTGTTCTCACGATCCTTTTTGCAATTTCATCCCCGCAGCTGCTTTTTAGCTGGCGAAGGTAATTCTTCTCACGCATGCAGGGTTCTTCTTCCTTTGCGATCAGGCAGATCCGGTCAGCTGCTCTGCAGACTGTCATGGTCCCCTCGCCCAAACCGGTCGATAGATCGACCGCAATTACATCAAACATCCCGCTGTCCATCAGGACGGCCAGCAACCGCTGCATCTCCTCTCCGGACAGTTCACGAAACGGATTCTTCCCTGCCGACGACGCAAAACTGCACACGCCAAAAGGATCCCTCATTAGATACGACTCCAGAAACGGAACGTTGTTCTTGCCCAGAAGTCGGTACAGATATTCTCCCTCCGTTTTGATGCCCCCGGACGCACCGCCCTCCTGCAAAGGCAGAAAGTCCGAGGCTGACGCAACATCTTCGAGACTGATGTTCATGACACTCCGGCCACAGAAACGAGCCAGCTCCTGGCTGACAGCACGGCAGATCGTAGTGCACCCTGCCCCTCCGCAGTATGATGCAAAGGCAATCAGTCTCACATCATTTCTCTTCACCAACAGCGCCTGTCTGCCGGTCAGATGCGCGTAAATATCATAAACAGCCGCTGCAATCGCATCTGCTCTGCTGTATTTATACAATGCATAACGGCTGTTTCCGTAATCGATATTCACTTGTGACGCTCTGTCTGTCAGATAGACGACACAGCCGCCGTAGGAATCGCAAACCTCGATTCCTGCCCACAGAATCAAATCGTATTGTTCATCATAAGCGCCATCATCACGATCAGCCCACTGCAGTACGAACTCCTTCGTCGTGTATGTTGTCACGCTGATCTGCCTGCACGCATCAAGAAGCGACATGCTAAAAACTCTGTTGTATGCCTCATCCTGCGATACAACAGCAATATTCAGATTCTCCATCTCTTTTCCCTTCCCCAAATTCCGATATTGTAAATTTCTGTAATTATTGTATATTAATTACTATTTTGTGTCAAGGCCGTTCCCTGTCATTCGTTTCCAATCTGCACAGCCAAACTCTCTTTGTACGGATACCGGCAGACGCCTTTCTCGGTGATGATGCCGCTGATCAGTTCCGCATCCGTGACATCAAAGGCCGGGTTGAAACATTTCACTTCTTCCGGAGCCATCGGCTTCTCGTAATACTTGCTTTTGATTTCTTCCGGATCCCGTTCTTCAATAGGAATGTCGCTTCCGGAGGCGCACTCCAGATCGATCGACGAAGATGGTCCGAGCACGTAGAACGGGATGCCGAAGTGTTTCGCCAGGATCGCAACTCCGAAGGTTCCGATCTTGTTTGCCGTATCCCCGTTGGCGGCCACTCTGTCACAGCCAACGAACACCGCCTGCACGGCGCCGGTCCTCATAACAGAAGCTGCCATGTTATCGCAGATGAGCGTGACATCCACACCTGCCTTCTGCAGTTCATAAGTAGTGAGACGCGCGCCCTGCAGCAAAGGCCTTGTTTCATCTGCAAAGACCCTAAACTCCACGCCCTGCTCAGCACCCAGCAAAATCGGTCCAAGCGCGGTCCCGTATTCGGATGTTGCCAGCGGACCGGCGTTGCAGTGCGTCAAAATCCCAATGGGACCTTCGTGATCGTTTGCCGCGCAGATTTTTTGGACCTCCTCCAGTCCATACTGCGCAATGGATCTGCACATTTGTATGTCTTCCTCGTGGATCGCTTTTGCTTCACGCACCGCAGCCTCTGCAAGCCTGCGTGCTCCGGCGTTGGCGTTCAGCCTCAATGGATCTTCCTGCCTCGCACGGAACATCTCTACACGGACTGCTTTGATAACGCGGTCGACAGCCCACGCCAGATTGACTGCTGTAGGCCGTGCTCCTTTCAGCGCATCCCCCTGGAACTGTATTTCCTGCAGGAACACTTCATCAGAAGTTCCGCTGGCGCCGCAGCAGCTGCGGATGGGCTGCGGCCGGCACTGCTGTTTTGAGAGAGCAGCCAGTGCGTATCCGGCGAATATCCCAATTGCAGGGGCGCCCCGTACCTGCAGTTTTTTGATTGCCTCCACCATCTCTTCCAAAGTCTTCAGTTCGAGGTATTTTTCTTCGCCCGGAAGCAGACTCTGATCCAATATGATCACGCTGGTTCCGGATTCGCTTAATCTGACATGGTCCATAACTTCCCTCCTTGCGCCAATTATAACACAAGACCGGGCTGCAGTGGTCACCGGCCCGGTCCGTGATTAATAATGTGTTTTCAGTCCAAATGCTTTCAGTCCTGCTGCGCTTCAGATGCGCGGCAGCTGTTCATAATATAGACTGCTTATACGGCCTACTGGAGGGCGTTTGCGACATCACCCATGTAGGTAATTTCAGCAGCAAGCGCTTTCCCCAGATAGTCGACGAGTTCTCCTCTTGCTTTGCTGTAGGCTTCCTTTACGGCGTCTACGTCAAGATCCTTGATGGTCTCTGCGCGCTGGATCTGAGCAGAAGCATCACCGACATGGACGACAGGGTTCTGGTGATGGTAGCCCCACTGTGCCTGATCCTTGCTGGAATAATAAGCGTCAGTGTACATATCGATGCCTCTTTCAGCGATATCAGCGCTGAAGTTGCAGTAGTTGTAATCGTGGATGCAGTTGAGCTGACAGGCGAAATCGGCGATTCCATCACCATTTTCGCCCCAAATATCCGCACCATTGTCGAGACCTTCAATAACACCATCGATGTATGACAGATTGTTGAAAGTCTGCACCTGTCCATAGTCTGCGGTGAAGTCACTGTCATAGAAGAACTTGTCCTGCGTGAGCTGGAATGCTTCCAGTGCCCGCTTGTTCAGCTCCGCACCCTGCGTTCTGAGTTC
>CAMOXP010000059.1 GCA_946629205.1 uncultured Bacillota bacterium | reverse complement strand
CGCTCTCTGCGCTGACCTGCCCGAACAGATCCACGGCGATGCAGTTGTTGATGGAAATCATGTTGTCGATTCTTCCGATGATGGCGGGTGAATTCACGAGCTCCAGCGGCATGAAAGCGACACCGGGGTTCTCATTGACAAACTCGTATACCTTTTCCGTTCCGAACGCCATGCCGGTCACTCCGACGCCGGGCATGAAAGACTTCTCGCGGTTGGTCAGTTTCCCGGCTTCCGTCAGAGCCACATAGGCATCTGAACAAAGCTCCGTATGCATCCCCAGATCCTTCAGATCCGAATCCGCGAGCATGCTTCCGAGGACATTGGGCATTCCGCCGATGCCGAACTGGAGCGTCGCACCGTCCGGGATCAGCGGCATGATTTCCGAAGCGATGGCACGGTCTTCTTCTGCTGCAGGATGCATCGGCACCGTGGGAAGGGGACTGTGCGGACCTTCGACGATCATATCCACCTCAGAAATATGGATAATCTGACCGTATCCGCCGCAGACCTTCGGCAGCCGCTCGTTGATTTCCAAAATCACCACATCCGCGTCGTCCAGAATACCTTTCGCTACGCCGGAGGCAGCCGACAGGTTGAAGTATCCGTGCCGGTCCATGGGCGCAGCGGCGCACATGGCGACATTCACATTCAGAAAATGACGGTAGTAGGGGACCAGGTTCCGGAATATCATCGGGATGTAGTTGCAGAGTCCCCGGTCGCAGAGGCTGCGTTCATAGGCAGAGCAGTGCCAGCTGTTATAGATAAAATGCTCCCGCGCGGGATCCCGTTCCACAGTCTGTATCGGCTGCATGATGAGGTTTCCCCGGATCTTTACATCCGTCAGTTCCTCCGCCCGCTCGGCAAGAGCCGCATCCAGCAGCTCCGGAAACGCCACATTCGTAAGATAGTCGATCCAGTCTCCGCTTTTGACGACTTTGACTGCCTCCTGCGGCGTGCGCAGTTTGTTTCGGTATTCTGTTATATAGTCCATTTCATTTCTCCTTGTTCGAGACATTATTCACAAATACGACAATTATTGTACCATACTGACATTAATTCACAAATCAGGATCGCAACATCATCTTGCATTTACGAATCAAGGTCAGTATCATGAACATAGATACATGAACGCCTGCGGATAACAACGGAGGAGCGATACTATGGGAAGAAAACACAAGAAGCTTCTTGCCGGACTGGTTTTGCTGGCAATGATGTCGATGACGGCAGGGTGCCAGAAGGATAGCGGCGAGGACGCGGAACAGACAGAGCCGGCTGAGGGGGCAACATATACGATCACGAAGGTCAGCGGGGATATCGACTGGAGCAAAATCCCGACAGCCCCGATCGATCAGGTGCTTTGGACAAAAGATACAGGGGTGCGCGCACAGGGACAGCTTTGTTATGACGAGGAGAATCTTTATGTGCATCTGAGCGCGGTCGAAAAGAATATCCGTGCAGAGAACACAGAGCCGCTGTCACCGGTATGGGAAGACAGCTGCCTTGAATTCTTCTTCAAAATGAAAGACTCGGATAATTATTTCAATTTCGAAGTCAACCCGAACGGCTGCATGTGCATCCAGTACGGCCCCGAAAAGACAGACCGCGATGATATCGTCAGAAGAGACGGGGATGAATATTTCGATATCCATACAGACCGGACGAAGGACGGCTGGGAAGTGTACTACAGGATCCCGCTGCAGTTCTTCCGGATCATCTGTCCGGATTATCAGTTCGGAGGGGAACTGCTGGCAAATCTGTATAAGTGCGGCGACAAGGCGCAGCCGAAGCACTATCTGTCCTGGAACAAGATCAATCTGCCCGAACCGAACTTCCACTGCCCGGAATTCTTCGGCAGAATGATATTTGAGGAATAAACATGCTGACGAACAAAGAACTGAAAGAAAAAGGACGAAAAACAGTGAAAAGCCATTACCTGCTTTTGCTGGTTTTGTGCGCGATCATGGTCTTGTTCGGTAATGAATTCAATTCCAATGCAGGGATACTGCAGCTGGATACGCTGCTGGGTGAATTTCAAAATGCACAGGAACAGCTGGGGAATTCTTCCGGGTCTGCCGAGGGATTAAACAAGGCTTCGGATAAGGTTTCCGCCCTCAGAGACAGAATCGATGTACTCGGGCCGGGCGTCCATAACACGCAGTCCGTTGAAGTCATCCGGGACATTCTGCATAACGATGTGATGGATGGCGTGGAACTGGCCAATACACTCGAAGAACAGTTCGAGGAATCGGGAACGGATGTGGTCGGACATACGGAAGGAGTGCTTGCCTATGCCATCAATACCATTACCTCCGGAACACTTGCTCTGTATGTTTTCTATGCTCTGGATACCATCACGGGTTCGCAGGAAGCCGCGAAGATCCTGTTTGCGATTCTGGGGCTTATCGTGTCCCTGTTCCTCTTTGTCGGTATTCCTGAAATATATGCGGTCGTGCTTCGGCGATTCTTTATGGAAGCGCGGGTCTATGAGAATGTGCCGCTGCAGCACGGTTTTCACCTGCTGAAGATCCGCCGCTGCTTCCGGGCCACGCTGTCCGTCGCAATCAAAGATTTGTTCTATTTCCTATGGTGTTTCACCATTGCCGGGATCTTCATCAAACGCTATTCCTATTATCTGGTCCCGTTCATCGTCGCGGAGAATCCGGACATCCGTCCGCGGGAGGCGATCTCTCTGTCCAGAAAAATGATGTACGGCCATAAATGGGAAACCTTCAAATTCGAGATGAGTTTCTTCCACTGGCTGCTTCTGGGCGTTGTCACATTAGGACTCAGCGGGATTTTCTATTATTTGCCGTACAAGGTCGCGGCGACGACCGAGTATTACGCCTGCATCCGCTCCATTGCAAAGGAAGCAGAAATCGAAGGTGCTGAGCTTCTGGACGACGATGCGCTTCTCGCAAAAGCAGGGGAAGCGCGGCTGTACGAAGTATACGCGGATACGAAGCAGAGAAAGGCGGAGATCGACGCGTCTGCAATCGAACTGACAGGGAAGCAGAAATTCTTCGCGGAGAAGCTCGCCATCTGGGTCGGCAGCAGTGAAAATAAAGTGAGATACCAGGAGCAGGAGAACAACAGATACCGCCTGAGTGAGGATCTGCAGGCTCTGGACGGGAAGGTGTATCCGGTCCAGCTGGATCCGAGAAGCGGACCGGACAACCGGAAGGTCAGCCATCAGATCAACTTCCTGCGCTGCTACACGATATGGAGCTTGTTTTCCATGTTTCTGCTGTTCGCGTTCATCGGATGGGTCTGGGAGGTCCTCGTGTTCCTCGTCGAGACCGGGGAGTTCGTGAACCGCGGAACCCTGTACGGACCATGGGTCCCGATCTACGGGGCCGGCGGCACACTCATCATCGTGATTCTGGCCAGCCTGCGTAAGAGAAGACTTACGATGTTTTTCGCAATCATAGTATTGTGCGGCGTCATGGAGTACGGTACATCGTGGGTGCTGGAGAAACTGTATGACCAGCGCTGGTGGGATTATTCCGGATACTTCCTCAATCTGGACGGCAGGATTTGCGCGGAAGGTCTTCTGGCCTTTGGTCTGCTGGGCATGATGGGAATCTATATCCTGGCTCCGGCGCTCGACACGCTGTTCATGAAGATCAACGCCAGGCTGCTGTCATCCGTTACCATCGCGCTGATGATCGTCTTCTTCTGCGATGTGGTCTATTCGCAGATCCACCCGCATACAGGAAAGGGCATCACAGACATGGGAGCACGATCCGTTACGGCCGTTATACCGCAGCCTGACGGGCCGAAGCTGAGTCCGCAAATGAGAATCTGAAGGAGAGAATGAAATGGGAATGATCACAGTTTTTCGGAGCAGTCCGAGAAAACATGGAAATACGAATGCGCTGACAGATGTCGTTGTCAGACGAATGCAGGAGAAGGGGAGCACCGTGCGCGAATTCGACCTGAGCGGGATGGATATCAGACCCTGCCTGGCGTGCAGGGCGTGCCAGCAGGACTGGAGCACCGTCAGCTGCGCGCAGAACGACGACATGCAGCAGATCTTCGACGCGGTCATGGACAGCGATTTGCTGATCCTGGCCACGCCGATCTACTCCTGGCAGTGCACGCCGCCGATGAAGGCCGTGCTGGACCGGCTGGTCTATGCGATGAACATGTATTACGGAGACGGCGAAGAGCGCGGCCCGTCCCTGTGGGAGGGGAAGCGCGTGGCCCTCATCACCACCAGCGGATATCCTGCCGAGAAGGGTCCTGATCTGCTGGAGGAAGGCATCAAACGCTACTGCAAGCACTCGAAGCTGCAGTATGAAGGCATGCTGTGGGGACGCCATACGGGATACACACAGGATTTCATGGATGAAGAAAAAGAGCTGCAGGCGACTGCTTTTGCGGAGAGACTGTGCGGCGGGGACGGCGAAGATACATGCGATCCGGAGCTCCTCTGCCCGGTCTGCGGTCAGTATGCGTTCGAAGAGAAAGGGGCTTACGAGATCTGCCCGGTCTGCGGCTGGGAAGACGATCCTTACCAGAGACGCAATCCGGATTTCGCGGGCGGCGCCAACACACTCAGCTTGAACGAAGCAAGAAGGTACTATCATGATGATGAGAAATAATGCAAAAACAGTCCGGACACTGTTGATCATAGTGCTGAGTCTGATGCTGGCAGTGATGCCGGTGCTGTCCGGGTGCGGCAAGAAATCCTCCGGCGCGCAGGAGGAGACAACGGCGTCGCTTCCGACAGAAGCGGCCGAAACGCAGCAGACCACAACTACAGCGCAGACAACTGCAAAACAGGACACAACGACACCGACGACCACGACGCAGGAAACAACGTGGGCGACAACTGCCGCGCAGACGCCGCGGGCCGACTACCAGTTCCGCAAGTACAGCATGCTGGAGAGCCACTACTACAAGCACGGCATCGACATGGGATTCGATTCGCCGGAAGAGTATCTGGCAGCGGCAAACGCTGTGATCGCGAATCCGGATGCCCTGACCAAAACGGAGAAAGAGGACGGTGACACAGTGTTCTATGTGGAAGCCACCAATGAGTTCGTCGTGCTTTCAACGGACGGATACATCCGGACGTACTTCCTGCCGGACGGCGGCAAACGTTATTTTGACAGGCAGTAGTATTATTGACAGCCCATTGCAACGCTGCAAATTATACACGAAAAAAGAAACCGCGAGGTTTCTTTTTTTGCTTACCATAATTGAATTATATATCAGCCTAACGTGATGACTTCGCTGATCACTCTGCTTCTTCAGCAGCTTTTTCAGCAAGCACTTTGTCATACTCCTCAAAGATGGCGTCTCTGATTTTGTTCCTGGTCTCAGATACCAGCGGGTGAGCGATATCTCTGAAATCGCCTTCTCCCATTTTCCGGCTCGGCATTGCGATAAAGAGGCCATTTTGTCCCTCGATGATCTTGATGTCATGTACTACGAATTCGTCATCAAAGGTAATGGATACTACGGCTTTCATCTTGCCTTCATCGCTGACCTTGCGGATTCGAACATCTGTAATATTCATCTGTATACCGCCTTTCATACCCCTCATTCGAATTATGAAATGAGTATACACGAATTATTTCAAAAATTCAAGCAATTATGATGAGTTATGCAAAATATCTGACAAATTAGTTGCTTGATTTTTTTTCGTCTTGCATGTTGTTTTATGGTATACTAGTCATGCATCAACAGGGGGAAATAAATGATCAATTTATCTGAATATAAAAAAGTACATTGCATAGGCATCGGAGGCATAGGATTATCCGCCGTTGCCGAAGTTTTCATGTCCCGAGGTTTTGAAGTATCCGGATCAGATATGCGTGAAAGCGACATCACGGAAAAACTTATGAAACAGGGTGCGAAGATCTTCCTCGGACACAGAGCCAAAAACGTCGAAAATGTAGATCTGGTTGTCTACACCGTTGCCGTCGGCAACGATAACCCGGAGTTGGTAAGAGCCAGAGAACTGGGTATTCCGACAGTCACAAGAGCCCAGGCGCTGGGCGCGCTGATGGGCGAGTATGAGAAGAGCATTGCCATCTCCGGCACCCACGGCAAGACGACGACCACATCCATGGTTTCACTCATTCTGAAAAACGCGAACAAGGAACCGACGATCCTGGTAGGAGGCAATCTGGAGGAAATCGGCGGAAACTGTTATGTGGGCGACAGCAATTATTTCGTAACGGAAGCCTGCGAGTACAGAGACAGTTTCCTGGAGCTGCGGCCGAATATCGAGATCATACTGAACATCGATTCCGACCATCTGGATTATTTCAAAGACGTAGGACATATCGCCAGATCGTTCCAGAGGTTTGCCCGTCTCGTACCGGAGGACGGCGTCGTGATCGCTTATGATGCGAACGCGTATGTCAGCAGCGCCACGGAAGGCCTTCCCAATGTCGTTACATTCGGCATCTCAAGGGGCTGCGATTACTATGCCAGCAACATCGGGTTCGATACAGAAGGCATGCCGTATTTCAATGTGAACCACGGAGGAGAATGCCTTTGCACGATCAAGCTCAAGATCCCGGGCGAGCATAATATTCTCAACGCTCTGGCTGCCTTTGCATGCAGTCATATCCTCGGGGTGGAGATCAGCGATATCGTCAATACGCTTGAAAACTATCACGGCACGCACCGGAGATTCGATTATCTGGGCAGAACAAGCACGGACGTGAAAATCATCGACGATTACGCACATCATCCGACAGAAATCAAGGCGACGCTTTCGGCGATCCGGAACATGAAACACAGAACGCTGTGGTGCCTGTTCCAGCCGCATACATACACGAGGACCATGGCGCTTCTGGATGATTTCGGCGCGGCGTTCGATAACGCGGACGAGATCATCCTCGCTGAGATCTACGCAGCGAGAGAGACGAATATATACAAAATCAGTTCCCGGTCGATCATGGAGAAAATCCACGAACACGACCCGTCCAAGCATGTCTTCTATATTGAGGACTTCGAGGACATCGCCAGTTTCGTATATGAACGGGCGGGCGCCGGGGACCTGGTGCTTACCATGGGAGCAGGAGATATCAACAAAGTCGGAAAAATGATTCTGGATATGGACGCAGCCAGAATCGAATTAATAAGAAAGACAAAGGAAAGAGAGTACAAGAAGATCGAGGACTAGGAAGGAGAAGGTCAGATGAAGAAGAGCTTATTCTCAGGCTACAAGGTATTTGCATGCAACTCACATCCTGAACTGGCGGAGGAAGTCGCCGCGATCATGGGAAAGCCTCTGGGAGATCTTGAGGTCAAACAGTTCAGCGACGGAGAGATTTGCGTGAATCTGGGAGAATCCGTCAGAGGCGTTGACTGTTTCGTGATCCAATCAACATCAAAGCCGGTCAACGACAACCTTATGGAACTGCTCATCACGATCGACGCAATGAAGCGGGCATCGGCCGGAAGAATCACAGCAGTTATGCCGTATTACGGTTACGCTCGCCAGGATCGTAAGGCAAAAGCAAGAGATCCGATCACAGCCAAGCTGGTAGCGGATA
>CAMOXP010000058.1 GCA_946629205.1 uncultured Bacillota bacterium | reverse complement strand
GAAAGGCTTCAAGCTCTCGCCTGCGAAGGCCGCCTTCACAGCCAAGTGGACCAAACGTAGCACGGCCGTTCAGAAGAAGTTCAACGGCTACCAGATCCGCTACTCGACCAAGTCGAACATGGCAGGCGCCAAGTACGCCACCGCCAGCAAGAAGTCTTCCTCGAAGAAGATCACCAAACTGAAGAAAAAGACCAAGTACTACGTGCAGGTACGGACCTACACCATCTCGAAGAAAGTGAAGTACTACTCCAAGTGGTCCACGAAGAAAGCAGTCAGGACGAAGTAGCAACTTAATGGGGCTGTCGCACCAGCGACATGAATCTAATGTGCCAAAATCGGATTGTAAAAGTTTTTCTGTCAAAAGGGGATAAAATCTACGACTTTTTGCTTTTGCTCGGTGCTTCCGGGGCAGCATGGACTGTTTGAAGCAGAAACTGGCAGCCCTTAATCGTAGTTTTTGAGGCGGATCGATCATGAAACTACGATCATTCTATTCTGAGAACTTCGTATTCCTTGTGCGAAAGCAAGGAATCGTAGTTTTAACGCTTTTTTCGCTTTATAACTTTTACATTCCGAAATTCAAACCTATGAAAAGAGGAGGGAGCAAAATTTTGCGGTGTGATGGTGGTTTTGGTGCTCACTCATAGAACGAAATGGTGCCGTCTTCTGCGAGGTGGAACTCGGCGAGGTCGCTGATGTAATCGTCGCCGTAAATGTCAGTGATGCAGAAGGCATAGGAATAGTCGCCGGCATACAGGTAATCGTAGTTCACCGGCAGGGTCTTGGATGTCAGGGTGAAGGGATCGCCTTCGTATTCGTCCAGGTCTTCGCCTTCGTCGTCGATGCAGAAGTAGGTTGGAGTGATTTTGTCGCCTTTGCGGAGCTTGATGATGCCTTTGCCAGAGGCGCCGCATTCGTCGATGCCGTCCCAGGCGCCTTCCACTTTCACGGAACCGTCGTCGAAGTATTGGCGCATGCGCAGGTAGGTTTCTTCATCATTGAGGAGGACCGGCGCGGTGTAGACGACGTAGTCGTCAGTCACATCCACGATGTAGGTGGCGAGGTTCTGTCCATCCGGCAGCGAGAGCCAGTAGCCATCGAAGTTGTCGCATGCAAAGCCTGTGTCCCAGTCGACGTCGACATCGTAGGTTTCGCCAAGTTCAATATAGGTGTCGTCTTTCAGTTCCTGATAGACCAGAGCCAGCACATCCGATGTGTTCTCGTAGCCTTCGTCGTCGAGGACGAAACTAAACTGCCCGTCAGCATCCATGCCGGGCTTTTCTTCAAAGGAAATAAGATCACTTTCGGCGTCTTCTTCGTGGTCATCGAAGAAATCCCACAGACCGCTGTCTTCCTCGCTGTCGAACTCGTAGTCGCCGGTCTCGTCGTCGAACAGGAATTCATCGATCCAGCTCCAGAGGCCGCCATCGAACAGATCCTCTTCCTCGTAGTCTTCGGTATCGCCGTCGTTCACACTGCCGTAGCCCTGCCGTCCGACGAAGGACAGATAGTAGGGGCTGACGCAGACGCTCTCGAAGGTGTTCATTTCCCGGGAGTTCTGGATCATCAGAGGATAGTAGATCGAAAGCCCGGACGCACCTTTGTGATCAGAGCCGGAGATCTTATAGACGACCGCCTGGTCGAGCGCCTGCCGCACATCCTGCGCCTTGTCTGACCAGCCTTTGCATGCGGAAATGATGCCGCCCATGTCTACCATGTTGGTGTACCCCTCGGCCTTGTTGTTGCCGCCGAAATTATCCACGGCATTGATCTTTCGTACCATCTTGGACAGGGTGTCCTGCTTCTCGCTCTTCTGATACATCTGCTTTGCAAAGGCATTAAACTTCTTGAGCAGTCCGTTGATCTGGGACAGATCGATGACCGACAGCGTGGCGATCTGCGCATCGCCGGCGTCCGCGCATTCTTTCTTGAAACTGTCGCAGACGACCTTGCCCAGAGCGGCGCCGTCTGCCTCTGGGTGCTTGGCGAGATAGTTTCCGATGGCGGTGTAATCCCAACCGGAGCCAGGCTCACTCTCCTCGGAACCGATCATATAGTCCGCATAAGAGGCTGTGATGTTGGCCGCCTCGACTGTGCCCATCAGACACGCGTCAAACCCGATGAACTCGAAGGTGTCCGTCAGGGTGCCGCTGTCGAGCAGGCTGAGCAGCCCCGCGTCGATCTCACGCAAAGACAGGGAATCGTCGTCAGCGATTTCATCAAAGCACACGCCTGCGATGCTTCCGCCGCCGTGATCCCAGAAGATGACGCCCATTTTCTCCGCCGGGTAATGTTCCACGCCCCAGGTGAGAAAATTCGTCAGTGTCTTTGTCTTACCCATGGACGCCTGTTTGGCATCATCTACATGCTTCAGTTTCCCCTTCTCGATCACGAAGCGGTCCAGGGAATCTTCGCTGATATCAAAGCTGTGCCAGAGGTCGCAGCCTCCGGTCTCAACGACGAACCGCACACGGTCACTGGCTGTCGCCGCGCACATCTCCTTCAGGTCGCCCGTAGCCATCCCGCCGAACAGCAGTCTGGATTCCAGATCCGACCCGCACAAATACACAAAGATCGTCCAGGTGTCCTTCTCACCCATCGGCTGCGGATCCTCGATCTTCGGCCGATCGATCTGCATCTTGCCGGAAGACTCGTCCACCTGGATCGACAGCCCTGCATTCGTCTTTCGCATCCCGCCATTGTCGCCGGCGTCATCGCCGCTGCACGCGCAAAGGCAGCCCAGCGCGAGGAGGATGAGAAGGGTAAAGGATAGAAGTTTGGGTGAAATTGTAAGAGATGCTTTTGCTTTCATGCAGATAGTATACCATATCCCGGACAGGGAAGAGAACCATGCCCTGTACAGGGCTTAGTCTTTGTATCAAAAGCGTGTTGTTGTATAATAGTTCCAAAGAACAATGACGAAGAATGTAGTAGGGAGGCAGACATGAGCTGCTGCCTGACTGAAGAGGCTAATAATGACAAAAGCAATCAATATCTATTCACTATCCAGAATCAACGAAAAGGAGTCGTTCAATATAATTGGGCGGCATCTTTCCGGCAGCAGTGAACTGAACAGGACGCAATCACATGAGATGAACTCTCTTAAACTACTGGCAGATGAGTTCGTAAAGAATGGTGTCTCGATAGAAGAGTTAGACGGTTTTTTCTGGTCTTATACGATCCCGCAAATCAGCAAAGAGTTCGATTTGCTGAAGATCACAGATACCGTTTGCTTAAATATTGAGCTCAAGTCCAATCAGGTTCCTGAAGAACAAATCCGGGCGCAGCTGTTAAAGAATCGTTACTACTTAAGCCATTTGGGAAGACAGCTTATGTTCTATTCTGTTGTGACCGACACAATGGCTTGTTATAAACTTTCGCCGCAGGATGAGCTTATCGCTGTTGATCTCAGTGAAATAGCGGCAGACATAAAAAAGTTGGAAGAAGGTTATAAAACAAATGCTGAAGAACTGTTTAAGCCTACAGACTATCTGATTTCTCCGTTGAATACCCCTTTGCCTTTTATTCGAGGGGAGTATTTTCTTACCAGCGCGCAGGAACAGATTAAAAAAAGCATAATGAATTGTATTGATTCAGCCACAGCGGGAACTTTCCTTCATCTGACAGGAGATCCCGGTACAGGCAAAACGCTATTATTATATGATTTGGCAAAAGCGCTTGCTGAAAAAGAAAAAACACTCGTCATTCATTGCGGCAAATTATCCGAAGGACAAAGCGTAATTTCAGAGAGGATCGAGCAGCTTGATATTATCTCTCCGGATCAACTGAGCGTTGAAGGTTTTGCATTTGACGAGTATAGTTTCATCCTTGTAGATGAGACGCACCGTATTTACCCCGAACAGTTTGATGAAATATGTGATTTGGTGCAGCACAATAACCAGTCGTGCATTTTTTCCTCCGACCCGGGACAAATCCTTTCCAAGTCAGAAAAGAAAAACGCTATCGTGGAAAAAATTGAAGCAATACCGCCCGATGGAGAATACACATTACCAAAAAGAATCCGAACTAACAAAGCGCTTCAATCTTTTATTTCGAATGTGATGAATCTGAGGCATAAATCCAAAGCGCCAATGGATTACTCAAGCGTTGTATTAAACTATGCGAACACAACGCAGGAAGCGCAATTGCTGCTAGAGTACTATAGGGAAAAAGACTATACATTCATCAACTATTCAAAATCGTTCTATTCAGACAGTCCTTATTCGGCCTACGAAGAAGACTTCGATACACATCATGTGATTGGACAAGAGTTTGATAAAGTCGTCATGCTTTTGGATCAGTCCTTTTATTATGATGACAAAGGTATCCTGCAAGGGGTCAAGCATCCAACACCGGATTATTTGTATCCGAACCTTTTTTATCAAGGCGTTACAAGGGTAAGAGAACAGCTTGCCCTGATAGTCGTTGATAACGAAGCGTTGTTCGATAAGATTGTCGCGATTGTAGTATAATATAATAAAGTTACAGTCAAGTAGAATAGAGGAGAACGAAATGTACGATGTCCTGATTATCGGAAGCGGCGTGAGCGGCGCGTCATGCGCCTACATGCTGTCGAAGTACGACCTGAAGGTCGCGGTTCTGGACAAAAGCAATGACATCGCCAATGGCACAACAAAAGCAAACAGTGCGATCATCCACGCGGGGTTCGATCCGTCGCCGGACACGCTCATGGCGAAACTGAACGTGCGGGGCGTGGAACTGGCTCGTGAGATCGCGGCCAAGCTCGACGTGCCGATCAATAACTGCGGCAGTCTGGTCCTGGCCTTTGATGAGGGAGACCTGGAACACATCCGCAAACTGTACGACCGCGGATGCAAAAACAACGTCCCCGGGTTGGAGCTGCTGGATAAGGAACAACTGCATGCGCTCGAGCCCGGCATTTCCGAAGCGGCGGTGGGGGCTTTGCTTGCGCCGTCGGCGTGCATCATCAATCCGTGGGAGTACTGCCTGGCCATGCTGGAGACAGCAGTCGTCAATGGCGCGGAACTGTTTTTGGACACGGAAGTGACGGGGGTCACAGACTGCGGGGATCATGTTTCAGTGGAGACAAACGCCGGGGCATTCGAGGCGAAGTACGTGCTGTCCGCCGCCGGTGTCCATGCGGGCGATGTGCGGCGCCTGGTCGAGGAACCGCCCTATGAGATCGTGCCCACGCGGGGACAGTATTTCCTGCTGGACAAAGACGAAGGAACGCGCGTCAGCAGGACCATCTTCCAGTGCCCGAACGAGAAGGGCAAAGGCGTCCTGGTGTCGCCGACTGTAGACGGTAATCTGATCGTCGGCCCGGATGCCAATGTGGGCGGCGCTGATGATACCTCTACCGACAAAGCCGGCCTCGATGCCATCAAGGAAGCCGCGGTGAAGAGCGTGCCCGGCATCAACTTCCGGATGAACATCCGGAACTTCGCAGGCGTGCGGGCCAACTCGGACCAGAGTGATTTTGTAATAGAAAAGGCTGCGGCGTGTCCGCGGTTTATCGATATCGCGTGCATCAAGTCGCCGGGACTGACCGCTGCGCCGGCCATCGGAGAATACGTGGTGGAAATGCTCGCTGCAGAGGGACTTTCGCTGGCGGAGAGGGACTCTTATGTGGACAGCCGGAAGCGGCCGCGGCTTGGTGAGGTCAGTGAGGAAGAGCGGAATCGTCTGATCCAGGAGGATCCGCGTTATGGACGCATCATCTGCCGCTGCGAGCAGGTGACGGAAGGAGAGATCGTCGCCGCGCTCCACACGCCGATCCCGCCGACGACCATCAACGGCGTCAAGCGCCGCGTCGGCTCAGGAATGGGACGGTGCCAGGGAGGATTTTGCACGCCGAAGGTCCACGAGATCATCGCGCGTGAATCAGGTGTAGATATGCTGGAGGTCTGTCTGGAGGAACCGGGCAGTGAAATTCTGAAATACAGGTCAAAAGAAAATGAGTGAGAAGAAATACGAATTGATCGTGATCGGCGGCGGCCCGGCGGGACTTGCTGCCGCACACAGCGCGTGGGAGAATGGCCTGCGCTCCATACTGATCGTAGAAAGAGACAAGTACCTTGGCGGGATCCTGAACCAGTGCATCCACAACGGGTTCGGCCTGCACCATTTCAAGGAAGAACTGTCCGGACCGGAATACGCGGATCGGTTTATCAAGCTGGTGAACGAGACCGGCATCGAGGTCATGACGGACACCATGGTTCTGAACGTTACGCCGGAACACGAAGTATATGTGTCCAATACGGACGGCGTTTCCGTTTTGCGTGCGCAGAGTGTGGTTCTGGCCATGGGCTGCCGGGAGCGGACACGTGATTCCGTCGGCATCGCGGGCACCCGGCCCGCAGGCGTGTACACGGCTGGATCGGCTCAGCTGTACATGAATATCCTCGGGTATTCTGTCGGCCGGAAGGTCGTCGTCCGGGGCACCGGTGACATCGGCCTGATCATGGCCCGCCGCATGAAACTGGAGGGGGCGGAGGTCCTCGCCTGCATCGGCGCCAGTGATCATCCGGACGGACTCGCACGAAACGTGAACCAGTGCCTCGTGGACTACGACATTCCGTTGCTTTTGCGCCATACCATTACGGAGATCCGGGGCAAAGACCGGGTGGAACAGGTGGTCGCCATGGAGGTGGACGAGCACCGCAACGTCATCCCCGGAACGGAGAAGACTTTTGACTGCGACACGCTGCTGCTGTCCATCGGCCTGATCCCGGAGAACGAGCTGAGCAAGAAAGCCGGCATCCCCCTGGACCGCCGGACCAGCGGCGCAGTCGTTTACGAAAACAATGAGACCCTCGTGCCGGGCATCTTTGCCTGCGGCAACGTGCTGCACGTCCACGACCTGGTGGACTTCGTAACCGAAGAAAGCATCCGGGCGGGGAAGTCCGCTGCAGAGTACGTGCTGGGCGGCGGTGATGCCGTGGGCGGTTCCGATGGTGCTGCTGGCGGTGGAGCTGCGGACGGTGCGGCTTCCGGTGGTGCCGGTGGAACTGCGGACGGTGGTGCTGGTCGCGACGCGGATGAGCCGCCGCTGGAAATCACGAATGGCGACAATGTGAAATATACCGTGCCGATGATGGCGCGCCTGTCGGCCCTGGAGAAGACCCTGGAAATTTTCTTCCGTGTCACGAAAGTGTTCGGGGAAGGCTCCCGTGTGGTCGTCACCCAGGGGGACAAGAAGGTTGCGTCCTTCAAGCGGCCGTACATGATCAACAGCAAGATGGAGAAAATCAAGATACCGGTGAAACTGCTGGAAGGCGTCGACCCGGCGGACGGACCGCTGGTCGTGCGTGCGGAGGAAGGAGGTGCCGCTCATGCGTGAAGTCATTTGTATCGTGTGTCCGAAAGGATGCCATCTGCATGTTTCGCAGAATGCGGAGACTGGTGAATATGAAGTGCGGGGTGCCACCTGCGACCGCGGCATGGATTACGGCATCAACGAAGTGACCAATCCGGTCCGCGTCCTGACCTCTACCGTCAAAGTTGCCGGCAGCAATCTGGTGCGGTGCCCGGTGCGGACCAACGGATCCATTCCGAAGGGGAAGATCTTTGACTGCATGGAGGAAATCAACCGCGTGCAGCTGGAAGCGCCGGTTCAGGTCGGCGACGTCGTGATCGCGGATATCGCAGGGACAGGTATCGAGCTGATCGCAACAAGGTCGGTCG
>CAMOXP010000057.1 GCA_946629205.1 uncultured Bacillota bacterium | reverse complement strand
AGTATTCCTGAAGACTAAAATCCACCGGCACTTGAATTTTCTTTTTTATTCAACCCTGCAAAAACATACTGAAAAATAGGCTTGCATTGAACGGGTAATGTCTGTATAATAATGGACGTTGCAGGATGACCTTTGTCATAAGACAAGGACCGTTTTCAAGACGAAAAAACTATAAATAGTCAGGAGGTGAAACGGGATTGGCACAGGTAATCGTAAGAGAAAATGAAAGCTTAGAAAGTGCTCTGAAGAGATTCAAGAGATCATGCGCCAGAGACGGCGTCATGGCGGAAGTCAGAAAAAGAGAGCATTACGAAAAGCCAAGCGTAAAGAGAAAGAAGAAATCTGAAGCTGCTAGAAAAAAGGCTAATAAAAAGTACTAAGCGAAAATATGCACTTGAAACGGCATCAGTTTTGATGCCGTTTTCTTGTATCGGAGGAATAACAATGTCATTAAAAGAAACACTGAACAACGATTTCAAAGAAGCAATGAAGGCGAAGGACAAGATCCGCAAAGACACGATCAACTTCGTCAGAGCTGCGATCAAGCAGACGGAAGTGGACACTAGAGAAGAAGTAGACGATCAGGGTATCGCCGCGATCCTGGCCAAGCAGGTCAAGATGAGAAAAGACGCTCTTGCGGACTTCGAAGCTGCGGGCAGACAGGACATGCTCGATCAGTATAAGGCAGAGATCGATGTGCTGATGGAATACATGCCGCAGCAGCTGACCGACGAGGAAATCGCGAACATCGTCAAGGAAACGGCAGGACAGCTGGGCATCGAAGCAGGCAGCGGCAAGGCTTCCATGGGCAAGCTGATGGGTCCGATCATGGGCAAGGTCAAGGGCCTGGCCGATGGAAACGACGTGAAGAACGCAGTCATGAAGTTCCTGGGATAAAACCATGACGGGTTTTCTGCCGACCAACAGAAAAGAAATGAAAGAGAGAGGATGGGAGCAGGCTGACTTTGTGCTTGTCACGGGAGACGCCTACGTTGACCATCCTTCTTTTGGTACGGCCATTATCAGCAGGGTGCTCCAGTCGCGCGGCTATAAGGTCGCTATCCTGGCGCAGCCGGACTGGCACAGCGCAGATGACTTCAGGAGGTTCGGCCGGCCGCGTCTGGGATTTCTCATCAACAGCGGCAACGTAGACTCCATGGTCAACAATTTTTCCGTGCAGAAGAACCGCAGAAAGCGGGACGTGTACTCGCCGGGCGGCAAGGCTGGCAGACGTCCCGACCGGGCAGTCATCGTCTACAGCAACAGAGCAAGAGAAGCTTATAAGGACGCACCCGTCATCATCGGCGGACTGGAAGCGAGCCTGCGCCGGTTCGCCCATTACGATTACTGGGACGATAAGGTCCGCCGCTCCATTCTGCTGGATGCAAAGGCAGACCTGCTTATCTACGGAATGGGGGAGCGGGCGGTCTGCGAGATCGCCGAAGCGCTGGACGCGGGCATCGATGCGGGCGATATCGGATGGATCCGCGGCACCTGCTATAAAGCGAAGGCGCCCCGTGCCGCGCAGCAGGATGCGGCCGGCGCGCTCTATCCCGAAGACGATGATGTGCTTTTGCCGGATTTCGGCAGCCTCTCGGGAAGCGATGAACGCGCCAAGGCGGCCTACAGCGAAAGCTTCCGGCTCCAGTACCGCAGCAATGATCCGATCAATGGAAAACGTCTCATCGAGACCTATCCGGACGGCGTCTGCATCGTGCAGAATCCGCCCCAGCCTCCGCTGGAAGAAATGGAACTGGATGACCTCTACGCGCTGCCGTATATGCGGACTTACCATCCGTCCTACGAGGCAGAAGGCGGCGTTCCGGCCATTCAGGAAGTGAAATTCAGCATCACCGCCAACAGAGGATGCTTCGGCGGCTGCAGCTTTTGCGCGATCACCTATCATCAGGGACGGGAGGTCAGGAGCAGAAGCAAAGGCTCCATCGTCAGCGAGGCGCAGCTGATGGCACGTGATCCCCAGTTCAAGGGCTACATCCACGATGTGGGCGGACCGACGGCGAACTTCCATCATCCCTCGTGCAAAAAACAGCTGGAGCACGGTATGTGTGGCAGCAAGGACTGCTTGTTCCCCAAGCCCTGCAGTCAGTTGGATACGGATCACACTGACTACATCGACGTGCTCCGCGCGGTGGGCGAAGTGGAAGGCGTGAAAAAAGTCTTTATCCGTTCCGGCGTCCGGTTCGATTACATCATGGCCGATATGAAACGAAAGGGAAAAGGCGGTTCAGGATACAGATTTTTGGAAGAATTGTGCGAATGCCACATAAGCGGTATACTGAAGGTGGCACCGGAGCACGCCGCAGCGAATGTCCTGCGTCAGATGCACAAACCGGGCATCGATGTCTTTGACAGTTTTGCCGAGGAATATAAGAGGATCAACAAGCATTTGGGACTGAAACAATACATGATCCCGTACTTCATTTCATCCCATCCGGGATGTACGCTGCAGGACGCGGTGGAACTGGCGCTCTATATGAAGAAAACAGGATTCGTGCCCGATCAGGTGCAGGATTTCTATCCGACGCCGGGCACACTGTCCACATGCATTTACTATACAGAAAAAGATCCGTTCACCGGACGCAACGTCTATGTGGCGAAAGACCCTGAGGAAAAGAAACTCCAGCGGGCGCTGCTCCACTTCAACAAGAAGAAAAACGAGAAGCTGGTGAAACGCGCTTTGGATCTGGCAGGACGAAAAGACCTTGAGAAAGTACTTCTGGGAGGCAGAAGACAATGAGCAGGATTAACGAAGTGGTGAAGGCGCTGACCCAGTCGCGCCGCATGTACCAGAGAATCATGAAACGGAAGCGGTACACGAAATTCTACACGAATGAGATCTATACGCCCGGACAGAAAGCGAATACGCCCGGACAGAAGGCGAATACGCCCGGACAGAAAGCGAATACGCCCGGACAGAAGACGCCGGACGCAGCGGCCGCAGAAACAGCCGCGCCGGAAAACGTGCTGGCAGGCGGCGATAATCTGGAGTACATGGAATATCTGCTCAAGGAGAAGAACATGGCAGGGAAGATCCAGCTCATTTATGTGGACCCGCCGTTTTTTTCCAACAGCAAGTATCAGACCTCGGTGCGCCTGCAGTCCGATAAGCTGGGTCTGTCGCCTTATATCAAGACCGGCGCCTACGATGATACCTGGGAGGACAGCCTGCAGCAGTACCTGGCCATGCTGGGCGTCCGCTTCATGCTCATGAAGGAACTGCTCGCGGACACGGGCTGTATCTGGGTGCACCTGGACTGGCACAGCTCCCACTATATGAAGACTTTGCTGGACGAAATATTCGGTTATGACAACTTCGTCAACGAGGTCGTATGGAACTATAAATCCGGCGGCGCGTCGAAAAGGAGTTTTGCCCGCAAGCATGACACGCTCCTGTTCTATAGCAAAAGCAATCAATACAAGTTCCATCCGCTGAAGGAAAAATCCTACAACCGGGACATGAAGCCTTACCGCTTCAAAAACGTCGAGGAATTCCAGGACGAGCTGGGATGGTACACCATGGTGAACATGAAGGACGTGTGGACCATCGACATGGTCGGCCGGACATCCCGCGAGCGGACCGGATACGCCACGCAAAAGCCGGAAAAGCTTCTGGAGCGCATTGTGCAGGCATGCAGCGACGAAGGGGACCTGTGCGCGGACTTTTTCTCCGGCTCGGGAACCATGGGCGTGGTCTGTGAGAGGATGAACCGCCCTTGGATCATGTGCGATGAAGGCGAGGTGTCCGTATCCAGTCAGATCCGCCGGTTCATGAACACAAAAATGGAGAATGACAAGCGCTTTGGTGCTTTTGCAGTCGTCAGGAACGAGAAGGATCCCGATGAAGCACTGAGCCGTCTGGTCCGGTGCAGCGAGGAGATGGGATGTCTGCGCATCACCGACTATGTGCCCGACGTGCTGAAGCTGAGCGACGCAGATGAAGATATCGCGCTGGAATACCTCCATGACGACAGTAGATCCTGCATCGACTTCTGGAGCCTGGATCCGGACTACGACGGGAAAGTGCACCGGGCTTCCGAGATTATCAGGAACACCGATTTTTGCACGCTGCCGGAAGGCAGGCTGCATGTGATCGGCTACGACATATTCGGAAACCGGTTTTGCTGGGAAGAGATAGATTCTTATGTCGGAAAATAGTATAATCAAACCATGAAAAAGCGAATTTACAAAGAAGATAATTACAAGATGAGCAAATGGTCCGGCGGCAACACCCGCGAGCTGGCCATTTACCCTGAGAAGGCGGAGTATCTGGACAGGGATTTTCTGTGGCGTCTTTCCAGCGCAGATTCGGATCTGGAGGAATCCTCCTTCACGAAACTGCCGGACTATGACCGCATCCTGATGGTGCTGGAAGGATCTGTTGTCCTGGCCCACGGCGAGGAACGGACCGCAAGTCTGTCGGCCTATGAGTACGACGTATTCGACGGCGCGACCAAGACGAAATGCTTCGGCAAGCTGATCAAGGACTACAACCTCATTTACCGCAAGGGATGCAAAGGCCGGATGGAACTGGTCGACCTTACGGAGGAAGCGCAGCAGGTGGGAAGTCAGTTCGAGGGTTCCCGCTGTCTGGGAATCTACAGCGCCGAAGGGTACACGGTCGTATCTGCCGGAGGCAAAACGGACATGGTCAAAGCTGATGAGCAGATGGTTATCGAACTGGAGCCCGGTGAAGAAGTGAGCCTGTCGGTCATGGGGCAGGGTAAGTGTATCCTGACCGAAGTCGCTTTCGAAAAGGAAGAGGTGCTGGATTTCTCACAGGAGGCGGTTGCAGCAGGGGAGGCCCAGAAGGGCGGATCTGATTTTGCTCTGGCGCTGAAGCTGTCGCTGGGAAACAACCGATGGAGCGGCGCCATGCGGAAGATGAAGAAAAAAGGTCTGCTCTACAGTCCGGCGCTGGAGAAGAAACTGCGGTTTCTGGACAAGTATTTTATTTCCGGACTGGTGTGGTGCATCGGGATCATCCTGTGCATACTGCTTTTGCCTGCCGGCGTGAGCGGGGCGGCGGTATTCGGTCTTGTGATCGCCTTTTCCATTGTCGATGTGTTCCTGATCTCGCCGCTGATCTATCTGATGGTTCTGCCGCGGCCGATCAGCGCCCACATCAAAAGCTCGGAGAACCTGACAGCATATGAGCAGAAGATTTTCGAGGAACAGTTGAATTTCGATCCGCAGCAGGAACGGCTCAAGCACAAGTACAGAGACCGGAGCGGCGAGACATACAAAGGCGCCGCCGACTTCTGGAGGAAGATGAATAAATGATGAAGGCTGTTATTATCCTAGGAAGTGCGATCATGCTTCTCAACATCATATTGTACATCCGCTTCGCGGGACGGTTCAGAAAGCAATGGGGATGGAGCAGCAGCGTAGGCAGTCTGTATTTCCCGATTCTTTTGCTGATTCTGTTCTTCCTGGGATATCTCTTTGTCGGCTTCGTTGGAAATCCGGATTTTGTCGTTGCCGGGATTCTTTTTGGCGGAAGTCTGTTCGTTTTGGCAGTTTTGAGGCTTTTGCAGAAGCTGAGCGAGAGGGTGCACAAGACCGAACAGCTCAGAATCGATCTGAAAGTGGCAGAACAGGCAAGCGCCGCCAAGTCGACCTTTCTATCAAATATGTCCCATGATATCAGAACGCCGCTCAACGCGATCATCGGGTTCGCCCGGCTGGGGCAGGATGAGAAAACGACCGAAGCACAGGCAAGGGAATATCTGGAGAAGATCGGCGTTTCCGGGCAGCAACTTCTGGAACTCATCAATGATATCCTCGAAATGAGCCGCATCGAAAGCGGCAAGCTGACGCTGACGGAAGACGCGGAGGACATTGCGGAAATCGTCGAGAACACACATGTGACGTTCGATGAACAGATGCGTGACAAACAGATCCGTTTCACCGTCGACACCTCCGGCGTCCGGAACCGGCATGTGGTCTGTGACCGTACGCACATCAACCGCATCCTGTTCAATCTGATCAGCAACGCGTATAAATTCACGCCGGAAGGCGGCGAAGTCAAGGTGTCCCTCACAGAGACTTCGGATTGTTCTTATGAACTCAAGGTCAGGGACGACGGAATCGGCATGACAGAAGAATTTGCCGAACACGTTTTTGATTCCTTTGAGCGGGAGCGCTCCTCGACCGTCAGCGGGATCCAGGGTACAGGTCTCGGCATGGCTATCACTAAAAACCTGGTGGATCTCATGGACGGCACCATCGACGTTGCGACAGAACTGAACAAGGGCACGGAGTTCACGATCCGTCTGGATCTGGCAGCGGCAGAGGCCGTTTCGGCCGTGGAGGATCATCATACAGCGGAACCCGAGGGCGGATGTGGCTGTGCCGCGGGAAAACGGATCCTTCTCGCGGAAGACATGGAGGTCAACCGGCAGATCGCAGTGCTTGTCCTTGAAAGTATGGGCTTTTGCATCGAGACCGCGGAAAATGGAAAGGAAGTTGTGGACATGCTGTCTGCGGCCGGGAACGACTACTACGACGCGGTCCTAATGGATATTCAAATGCCAATCATGGATGGCTACGAAGCTGCAAAAGCAATCCGGGCGATGGATGATCCGAAGAAGGCGTCTGTGCCGATCATCGCCGTAACAGCGAATGCCTTTGCGGAAGACCGGCAGCGCGCTCTTGAAGCAGGAATGAACGGACATACGGCCAAGCCGCTCGATCCGGCAGACCTTAAGAAGGAACTGGCTAAAGTTTTGCAGAAATAGATGAAGATATGTACGAACTGATTGCGACAGCGACGTTCGGTCTGGAAGCGGTGGTCCGCAGAGAGATCGAAGGGCTGGAATATGAAATACTGAAAACAGAAGATGGCAAGGTGACCTTTGCCGGTGATGAGCGGGCGATCGTCCGCTCTAATTTATGGCTGCGCTGCGCCGACAGGGTTTTGCTCAAGACCTGCGAGTTCGAAGCGCTGACCTTCGAGGACTTGTTCCAGGGCATTCGCGCTTTTGCGTGGGAAGATATCATCCCGGCAGACGGCAAGTTCACCGTGACCTGCTCTACGGTCAAGTCCAAACTGCACAATCCGCCGGCGATCCAGAGCGTCTCAAAGAAGGCCATCGTCGATCGAATGCGCGGGGCATACGGCATCGAGCAGTTCCCGGAGACCGGGGCAGAGTACACGGTCAAAGTCACGCTCCTGAAGGACCGTGCTACGGTGACGATCGATACGAGCGGTACGGGACTCCATAAGAGGGGTTACCGCACGGCACCGGTCGACGCGCCCATGAAAGAGACCCTGGCGGCGGCGCTGGTTTATTTGAGCTTTTACAGGTCCGGGCGCGCATTGGCCGACCCTTGCTGCGGGAGCGGGACTATTCCCATCGAAGCAGCCATGATCGGCATGAACATCGCCCCCGGCTTGTCGCGGACCTTTGCCAGTGAGGCATGGAGCCTGATCCCGCAGGAGATGTGGAAGGAAGAACGGGCGAATGCTTATGCTGCAATCACGGAGATGCCGGTCAGCATCTACGCGTCCGATATCGACCCGAAGGCAGTGCATGCCGCCCGTGTCAACGCGGAAGAAGCGGGCGTGGACATGTGCATCAGGTTCACCAGGGCTGACGTCAGGGATCTGGACGTTTCTGCGCTGCAGGATGAGCACGGCATGATCATCACCAATCCGCCATACGGCGAGCGCATCGGTGAGCAGGATGAAATCGACGGCGTATTCAAAGCGTTGCGCAGGTTCTGCAGGGAAAACCCCGGCTGGTCGCTCTTTGTGATCACCCCGGACAAGGACGCTGAGAAAAAGATCATGGGCCGCCGGGCAAACCGCCGGCGCAAACTGTATAACGGGAATATAGAGACAACGTATTATCAGTTCCACGGAGAAAAGTAATGAGAGAAGT
>CAMOXP010000056.1 GCA_946629205.1 uncultured Bacillota bacterium | reverse complement strand
TCACTGGATGCAGTAGAACTGGTTATGAAAATCGAAGAGGAACTCGGCGTTCAGATGGACCTCGACAGAGATCTGGAAACAGTCGACGAGCTCATCAAATTCGTAGAAGAGAAGATGAACTAATCATTGACAATAAAGAAGATGAAATGACGGCCGCTTTATGGGGCCGTCAATTCACAATTAGCGGAAATAGCATGGAGAATTGATTATGAAAAAAGGAAGAATAGCTGAAATGCTGGGTATCGAATACCCGATTTTTCAGGGCGGCATGGCGTGGATCGCGGATGCGGATCTGGCTGCGGCTGTTTCGAATGCAGGCGGCCTGGGCATCATCGCTGCAGGTAATGCGGACACTGAGTACGTAAGAGGTCAGGTCAGAAAGGCGAAGGAAATGACCAGCAAGCCGTTCGGTCTGAACATCATGCTGCTCAGCCCGTTTGCGGATGAGATCGCGCAGATGGTCGTCGAGGAGGACGTCAAGGTCGTCACCACAGGCGCCGGCAATGCAGGTAAATACATGAGCCTCTGGAACGAAGCGGGCGTCAAAGTCATTCCTGTCGTTCCTTCCGTGACCTTTGCCAAGATGGCAGCGAGAACCGGAGCTTTTGCAGTCATCGCCGAAGGCGGTGAGAGCGGCGGCCATATCGGAGAACTGGCAACAATGACGCTGGTGCCGCAGGTATGCGACGCAGTGGATCTGCCGGTCATCGCAGCAGGCGGCATTGCGGACGGACGCGGCATCGCAGCGGCGCTGTCACTGGGCGCGGAGGCAGTCCAGCTCGGGACTAGATTCCTCTCCGCTAAAGAATGCAATATCCACGAGAACTACAGAAAGAAAGTCTTCAAGGCAGGCGACACTGCCACGGTCGTAACAGGCAGGAGACTGGGACATCCGGTCAGAAGCATCAAGAACCAGTTTGCCAGAGAGTACGGCAAGATCGAGTACACGGACATTTCCGATGAGGAACTCGATCAGTTTGCAGCAGGCAGACTGCGCATGGCCGTTGTCGAAGGAGATGAGAAGGAAGGCTGCTTCCTGGCAGGACAGAGCGCGGGCATGGTCACAAAAGAGCAGACATGCGCGGAAATCATCGCAGACCTTATGCAGGACGCAGACAGAGTATTAGGAGAACTTAGAAAATGGGAAAAATAGCTTTTGTATTTGCAGGCCAGGGCGCCCAGAGTGTGGGCATGGGCAAGGACGTATATGACGCGGTACCGGAAGCCCGTGAAGTATTCACAAAGGCGGATGCAGTAAGCCCTGAGACCAGCGCGCAGTGTTTCGAAGCAGATGCGGCTGAACTGATGCAGACGAAGAATACGCAGCCTTGCGTATATACCGTAGATCTGGCCATGGCGGCAGCTCTTGAAGCAGAAGGCATCCACGCTGATATGGCGGCAGGGTATTCTTTGGGAGAACTGGCTGCGCTCACATATGCAGGCGCCATGACGATCGAAGAAGGAACCAGAGTCGTAGCAGAAAGAGGCAGACTCATGCAGATCGCCTCGGAAGCGCACGAAACCGGAATGGCTGCAGTCCTGAAACTGCAGGACGATAAAGTTGAGGAAATCTGCGCGAAGTATCCGGACCTTTATCCGGTCAACTACAACAGTGACGGACAAGTTTCCGTCGCAGGCGACAAGGAACAGCTGCAGCAGATGGCAGATGACGTCAAGGCCGAGCGCGGACTCGCCAAGATCCTGGATGTCAGCGGCGCGTTCCACTCACCGTATATGAACCAGGCTGCGGAGGATTTTGCAACATTCCTCGCGGACGCTGAGATCGGCACTGTGAATATCCCGGTATATTCCAACCGCACGGCGCTTCCTTATGAGGGCGACTACAAACAGCTTCTCGTGGAACAGATCATCAATCCTGTCTACTGGAAGAAGCTTGTCAGGAACATGATCGATGAAGGCGTTGATACGTTCATCGAACTGGGACCGGGCAAGGCGCTGACTTCCATGATCACAAGGATTTCAAAGGACGTCAAGATGTATCGTGTGAGCGATATGGAAACTCTGCAGAAGACAGTGGAAGGAGTAAAGAACAATGGGTAAAACAGCAGTCGTAACAGGAGGAGGATCCGGCATCGGCAGAGTGACAGCGCTCAAGCTGGCCGCGGACGGTACGGACGTCGTCATCATCCACATGGATCCGGAAGAGAAGGCGGCGGAAGTCGTCAAAGAGATCGAAGCCCTCGGCGTGAAAGCAAAAGCAATCCGTATGAATGTTGCGGATTTTGCAGCAGTCAAAGAAACGGTAGCAGATATCGTAAAAGAATTCGGAAGCATCGACATTCTGATCAACTGCGCGGGCATCACAAGAGACGGTCTCATCGCCATGATGAAGGAAGAAAACTTCGACGCGGTCATCGGCGTCAACCTGAAGGGAACGTTCAACATGATCCGCCACTGCACGCCGATATTCATGAAGCAGAGAC
The DNA here is from genome assembly GCA_946629205.1 of uncultured Bacillota bacterium. GTDB lineage: Bacteria > Bacillota > Clostridia > Peptostreptococcales > Anaerovoracaceae > Lentihominibacter. Next base: position 5,554 of record CAMOXP010000056.1, on the reverse strand, counting down.
ACGGATGCATCGTGAATGTATCGTCCGTTTCAGGTCTGATCGGCAACGCCGGCCAGGCTAACTACAGCACGTCAAAGGCGGGCGTTGTAGGTCTCACCAAGTCAACGGCGAAGGAACTGGTTGGAAGAGGCGTACGCTGCAACGCGGTCGCGCCCGGATTCATCGCAACGGATATGACAGCGAACCTCAGCAAGAACAATCCGCTGATCGATATGATCCCAATGAAGAGAATGGGAACCGCTGAAGAAGTGGCAGACCTGATTTTCTTCCTGGCGTCAGACGCGGCAAGTTATATTACAGGCGAAGTCATCAAGGTAGACGGCGGAATCGCTATGTAGGAGTAGGAACGCAGGAGAAAATACGCAAGAGGAGAAACTTACAAGAGGAGAAACTCAATGGAAAGAAAAGTAGTAGTAACCGGAATGGGTCTTGTATCACCGGTAGGAAATGACGTAGAAACATTCTGGAACAACATCATCTCTGGCGTGAACGGCATCGGTCCGATCACCAGATTTGACACAACAGATTACGCAGTCAAAATCGGCGCAGAGGTCAAGGACTTCGATCCGACCCAGTACATGGAGAAGAGCGAAGTCAGAAGATCCGACCACAACGTACACATGGCAGTTGCAGCCGCAACACAGGCCTTTGAAGACAGCGGCATCGAGGGTCAGTATGATCCGGAGAGAGCAGCGGTCTACTTCGGATCCGGCATCGGCGGCATCGAGACGTTCGAAAACAATTTTGAAAAACTTCTGACGAAGGGTCCGAGATTCGTATCACCATACTTCATTCCAATGATGATACCGAACATGGCTGCCGGTACGATTGCCATCAGATACGGCATGCGTGGTCCGGCTCTGCCGTCTGTATCCGCTTGCGCATCAGGAACCAACGCCATCGGCGAAGCGTTGCGTCTGATCAGACACGGATATGCAGACGTGGTCATCACAGGCGGAACGGAAGCGGCGCTGACACGGACCGGCCTTTCAGGCTTCATCAAAATGCAGGCGCTGAACATGACAGATGATGTGAACAGAGCAAGCCTTCCGTTCAATAAGGAAAGAGGCGGCTTCGTCATCGGCGAAGGCGCGGGTGCGCTGGTTATCGAGAGCGAGGAGCACGCAAAGGCAAGAGGCGCGAAGATCTACGCTGAGCTGGCAGGTTATGGCTCGACTTGCGACGCCCATCATATGACAGCACCGGATCCTGAAGCAAAAGCAGGCTCAAAGGCAATCAAGGACGCTTATGACGAATGCTGCAAAGAGGGCGTCATCGATCCGGCGAAGGTATATGTCAACGCACACGGAACAGGTACGCCTCTCAATGACAAATCAGAGACCATCGCTCTGAAGAAAGTGTTCGGCGACGACGCTTACAAGATCACCATCAGTTCCACCAAGTCCATGACCGGACATATGCTCGGCGGAACAGGTGCAGTAGAAGCGATTGCTTCGATCTTAACTATCAAAAACGGGATCGTTCCTCCGACGATCAATCTGGATGTTCCGGATCCGGAGTGCGATCTGAACTACACACCGAATGTTGCAGCGAAGGGCGAGTTCGACTGCGCGCTCTCCACTTCCCTCGGATTCGGCGGTCACAATGCATGTATAGGATTTAAGAAATATGAATAAAGAAGAATTAATGAAGATCCTGCCTCACAGAGACAATATGCTGCTCGTGGAAGAGGCTGAAGTCATTACAGAAACAGACAAAGACGGAAATGAGAAAAAGGTCTCCTACGGCAAGTACCATATCCGCGGCGATGAGTTTTTCCTGCAGGGACATTTCCCGGGGAATCCAATCGTGCCGGGCGTGATCCTTTGCGAGATGATGGCCCAGTCTTCCTGCGTACTTCTGCAGGATGTCGTGGAAGAAGGTACGGGGACCATGTTTACAGGGCTCAATAACGTGAAGTTCAGAAGTCCTGTAAAGCCGGGAGACACATTCGAGTCAAAGTGCGAGATTACGAAAGCGAAGCCGCCTTTTTATTTCGCTAAGGGCGAAGGCCGTGTGGACGGCAAGGTGGCAGTGAAAGCTGAGTTCTCATTCGTGCTTGTGAAGGAGTAATAATGGACAAGAAATTAGTAATCACCGGTATGGGGGCAGTCACCCCCATCGGCATTGGCGTGCAGGAGTACTGGGACAATCTGATGTCCTGCAAGACAGGCATCGATTACATCCGGAACATCGATACAGATGAACTGCCGATCAAGTTTGCCGGAGAGATCCATGATTTCAATCCGAAGGATCACATTCCGCGCAAGAAGGCCGGCGAAATGGACCGGTTCATGCAGCTGGCGTATGTGGCAGCTGGACAGGCGATTTCCGAAGTGGAGATCGACCCCTATAGAACGGGAATCGTTGTCGGTACGGCGCTGAACGGAATCGGCACGATCACAGAGACGGAACGGAAGTATATTGGGTCGACCCTGAAGAGAGTTGGTCCCAGATTTCTGCCGAAATCTCTGGGCAATGTCAGCGCTTCCCAGATTGCCATCGAGCACAATATCCACGGTCCGAGCATGACACTCAACACGGCGTGCGCATCCGGCGGTGACGCGATTACACTTTCTGCAATGATGCTGCAGTTCGGGATGGCCGACATGATGGTTGCAGTCGGTGCGGAATCAGGAACGGAACCGATCCTGATCCAGTCGCTTGCTGCCGCGAAAGCGCTCAGCGCGAACAACGACGATCCGCAGCACGCCTGCAGGCCATTCGATAAAGACAGGGATGGTTTTGTATTAGGAGAAGGCGGCGGAGCGATCGTGATCGAGACAGAGGAACATGCGAAGGCGAGAGGCGCGAAAATCTATGCGGAGCTTGCGGGCTTCGGCAACAACACTGACGCCTATCACCCTGTGACACCTCGTCCTGACGGGGAAGGGGAGATCCTGTGCATGAAGCAGGCCATCGAGATCGCAGGCATCAAGCCGGAAGACATCGGATACATCAACACACACGGTACTGCGACCCACAAGGGTGACGTCGCTGAAACGGAAGCCGTGAAGGCGGTGTTCGGAGATGCGGCGAAGGATCTGGTGCTGAATTCAACAAAGGCGGCGACCGGCCACATGATGGGTGCCGGCGGCATCACGGAAGTGATCACCTGCATTCGTTCCATCGAAACAGGAATGATCGCGGCGACGCTGAATCTGGACAACCCGGATCCGCTCTGTGATCTGAACTATGTTTCAACGATCACAGCCAAAAACCTCAAATACGCCATGTCCAATGCATTCGGATTCGGAGGACAGAACTCCAGCATTATCGTTGGAGCGTATAAGTAAAATGACTGAGTTCACCAGCAAGTTAAATGCCGTCCTGACGGAGGCGTATCATAACGTGCTCCTGGCTGAAGAGACCAAGAGAAAGTACAGCAGCGGCAATTTCACATTCCGTGACCGGAACGCTGTAACTTTTATCATGGGTTTCAAGAACGGGACGAATATCAGCAGTGTTGCGGACTATCTCAAGATATCCCGGCCTTCTGCTACCATGACCATCAAAAAGCTGGAGAAACATGGTCTGGTTGAGCGAAAGGTGGATCCGACCAATCACCGGAACATCCTCGTTAAAGTGACGCGCAAAGGCAGGATATACGCCCGCTATCAGCTCAAGTACAGCGAAGAGATGGCCCGGGCCCTGAGCGAGGACCTGACTCCTGAAGAGCAGGACGCCCTCTACTCGGGACTGTGCAAGCTGAACCAGTTCTTCGCAGACAGTACCAGGGAATCTGAGAAGAAACACAAATAAGTCATAAACAAAATAAACAGTTAAGTATCAAACAAGCATCAAAAAAACACCCCCTCGCTTTCTTCCGAACAGCGAAGGGGTGTTTTCGTTATTATTTCAAAGAGATGATTCTTTCGTAAGAGGCGATTCGTTAATCGACTTTTGGCAGTGTCTCGAAGTACTTCTGCAGTTCTTCGTCGGTCGGGATGTAGTCATCCATAACGCCGTCGTGGAATTTCTCGTAGGCGACCATGTCGAAATAACCGGTTCCGGTAAGTCCGAACACGATGGTCTTCTCTTCGCCTGTCTCGATGCACTTCTTGGCTTCGTCAAGCGCGACCTTGATGGCGTGGGAGCTTTCCGGAGCAGGCAGTATGCCTTCTACTCTGGCGAACTCTTCCGCGGCTGCGAAGACCTCTGTCTGCGGAACAGCAACGGCCTCCATAAGTCCGTCATCGTAGAGCTGTGAAAGCACGGGGCTCATGCCGTGGTACCGTAGGCCGCCGGCGTGGTTAGCCGCGGGGATGAATCCGCTTCCGAGCGTGTACATCTTGGCCAGCGGGCAGACCATGCCTGTATCGGCAAAGTCATAAGCGTATTTGCCTCTTGTGAAGCTCGGGCAGGACATCGGCTCGACCGCGATGATGCGGTAGTCCGCGTTGCCTTTGATCTTCTCGCCCATGAACGGCGCGATGAGCCCGCCCAGGTTGGAGCCGCCGCCGGCGCAGCCGATGATCATATCCGGAACGATGCCGTACTTGTCGAGGGCAGCCTTTGTTTCCAGGCCGATGATGGACTGGTGGAGCAGGACCTGATTGAGAACACTTCCCAGAACATATCTGTACCCCGGTGTGGACGTTGCCACTTCAACGGCTTCTGAAATGGCGCAGCCGAGGCTTCCGGTCGTGCCGGGGTGATCCTCGAGGATCTTCTTGCCGATTTCCGTCGTTGTCGACGGAGAAGGTGTGACATCAGCGCCGTAGGTTCTCATGACTTCTCTTCTGAACGGTTTCTGCTCATAGGATACTTTGACCATGAAGACTTTGCAGTCCAGATCGAAGTAGGAGCAGGCCATGGAAAGGGCAGTACCCCACTGGCCGGCGCCGGTCTCAGTGGTCACGCCTTTGAGACCCTGCTGCTTGGCGTAGTACGCCTGAGCGATGGCGGAGTTGAGCTTGTGGCTGCCGCTGGTGTTGTTGCCCTCGAACTTGTAGTAGATCTTGGCCGGGGTGCCCAGCTTCTCCTCCAGGCAGTATGCTCTGACGAGCGGTGACGGCCGGTACATCTTGTAGAAGTCCCGGATCTCCTGCGGGATCTCGATGAACGGATCTTCGTTGTTCAGTTCCTGCTTGCAGAGCTCTTCGCAGAATACCGGTGAGAGCTCTTCCAGCGTCATCGGCTGGTGTGTCCCCGGGTGGATCAACGGCGCGGGCTTATTGATCATGTCCGCCCGCAGATTGTACCATGCCTGCGGCATCTCATTTTCTTCGAGGTATATCTTATATGGAATCTGTTCCTTAGTCATTGTTCTGTTTCCTTTCTCTATTGCAGCTGATACTGCATCTGTTATTGATACAAAGCATAGCTTTGTTCTTTGCGTTAGTTTGTTGTAATAATAATTTCTTATTCTAGTGTTTTGGCTTGTATTGCTTATCGGTTTAACTTATCTCTTATTGATTCATATTCCGGCGCGGCTGCGCCAATACTTGGTATATCTCATGATTTCTTCTCCTGTAATAAAAAAGCGGCTCCAGGTCTGCCTGTGCCGCTTCGTGTTTCTGTGATTATCGTGTTTCTTCAAATGATTCAGATA